>WTAT01000273.1 GCA_013139415.1 Desulforhopalus sp. | reverse complement strand
GGTGGTGGAACCAATATTTTTCGTGGCCATGATAACGTTCAGGGTGCGACAGATATGTGTATCCTTTCCCATAGCCTCCCGGCCTACTACGGTCTGTCTGATGGGGCCTGGAAACACTGGTGTCGGGTATGGGGCGTAGAGTACGACTGGATGGTTGGTCGCTTTAAGGAAAAAGATTGGATGAACAAGAAGGGATTCACCCTCGCCCGTTGGTATGAGGGTGTTCTGCAGTCTGAGAAAATTGACCAGTATACCCCAATCAAAGCACTGAGCCAGTGGGGCTGTGGCTCTAACTCTAATTCACAGTATGCCAAAGTAAAAGAAGCATACGATAAGCTTGACCTTGTTGTTATTGTTGATCCTTTCCCAACAATGGCGGCTGCTGTCAGTGAGTCCGATAATATGTATCTCCTTCCTGCTGCCAGCCAGTATGAGACTTCAGGGAGTGTTACTTCAACTTCTCGTCAGATCCAGTGGCGTCATAAAGTTGTAGATCCGGTACACAACTCCAAAGACGACTACCAGATCATGGAACTGCTGGTTAAAAAGCTGGGATTTGCTGATGAATTCTACAAGAACATCAAGCAGGTACCTGAAGATATCACCCGCGAGCTCGGTGGTGGTTCTTTGACCATCGGTTACAACGGGCAGACTCCAGAGCGCATCAAAAAACATATGGAGAACTGGCATACCTTCGACATCGATGACCTCCAGGCAAAAGGTGGCCCATGTGATGGGGAATATTACGGCATGCCTTGGCCCTGTTGGACTGAAGAGCATCCGGGAACTCCCATTCTTTATGATATCTCCAAGCCGGTAGACAAAGGTGGCTTACCTTTTAGAAACCGCTTTGGTTTAGAGAAAACCTATGATTCGAGTGGACGGGAAGAGAACCAGCTGGCAGCCAAAGGCACCTGTAATCCAGGCAGTGAGGTTTTGGGCGGATATCCTGAGTTCAAGGATGTTGTCGCTGGAACCAACTGGAAAACTGACCTTTCCCAGAAGACCTTGAAGGCGGCTATAGCAAAAGGGATGGCCCCATTTGGTAATGCCCGTGCGCGTTGCGTAGTCTGGAACTTCCCGGATCAGGTCCCTATCCATCGTGAGCCTTTGCATTCACCACGTCCTGATCTCGTAGCCAAGTATCCGACTTACAAGGATAAAGTTAACCACTTTCGTGTTGATACCAGGTATGAGAGTGAGCAGAATCCTGAGTTAGTTAAAGAGTTCCCGTATGTTCTCACTACCGGTCGTATGGTTGAACACATGGGTGCCGGCGCTGAAACCCGTTCCAATCAGTATTTGGCTGAACTCCAGCCGGAGATGTATGCTGAGGTGAATCCACGTCTTGCCAATAATCTTGGTTTTCGGGATGGTGAAATGATCTGGATTATCTCACCTGAAGGATCAAAAATTAAGGTTAAGGCATTCGTGACTGAAAGAGTAGACGATAAAACTATCTTCCTGCCCTATCATTTTGCAGGCATCTTGCAGGGCAAATCTTATGTCGAAAATTATCCAGAAGGTACTGCACCGTTTGTATCCGGCGAGTCTGGAAACACTGTTACCAATTATGGATATGACATTATCACACAGATTCAGGCCACAAAAGATGGACTGTGTAAAATAGCCAAGGCCTGATGAGGAGGATATGAAATGGCAAGAGTAAAATTTTTATGCGATGTTGAGCGTTGCATCGACTGTAGCGGTTGTGTCGTCGCCTGTAAGGAAGGGCATCATGTCCCTGTTGGTGTGAACCGGCGTCGGGTGATCACCCTTGATCAGGGAAAACCTGGTGAAAAATCCATTTCGGTTTCGTGTATGCATTGTGCCGATGCACCCTGTATAGCGGTCTGTCCGGTTGATGCTATCTACCAGCGTGATGACGGTATCGTGCTGGTCAGTAAAAAGACCTGTATCGGCTGCGGCTACTGTTTTATGGCCTGTCCGTTCGGAGCTCCGCAATTCCCTAAAGGTAATGTTTTCGGGGCGCGGGGAGCCATGGATAAATGCACCTTCTGCGCTGGTGGTCCTGAAGAAAACTTCAGTCCTGAAGAGAAGAAATTGTACGGCCAAAACCGTATAGCAGAGGGCAAAGTGCCTCTCTGCGCCGGTATGTGTGCGACAAAAGCGCTGCTGGCAGGGGACGCTGATGTGGTAGCTGATGTGTATCGCGAGCGTGTCTTTCAGCGTGGTTCCGGCGTCAATGCCTGGGGCTGGAACAAGGCATATAAGAAGTAGCAGGTAAGAACTAAATCATAGTTCAGTACTCCAGCCTCTAAAGAATGATCATCTGAGGCTGGAGTGCCTTACCATTTATCAGGAGCACCACACTATGCAGAAAGTTCTTAAGTTTGTGTTTCTGCTCACAGTATTTCTTGTGGCAGGAATCGCCGCTTTAGTTTCCGCCCAGGAAGGTCAAGCTCTCGCGACTCTTTCGGCGGGGTCATCGGCCGATTATTATCATACACTTATTGGTACAATTACAGGCAACTGGCAGGAATACGGTCAGTTGTTCACCACTCTCCAGGGACAATGGTTCTGGAAAGCGTTTCTGGTTATCATTACAGCGATTCCCGCAATATTTTTGCTGCACTATCTGATTATTGGCGCCAAACATTTTGACCATGACGGTGAGCAGGTACTGTTTTTCCCTCTTTTTACCCGAATTGTTCACTTTTTTGCTGCTGTCAGTTTTACCCTTCTGGCAATCAGCGGCCTGATGGTTGTTTTTGGGACCTATCTCGGGGGAGGAGTGTTGATTCGAACAGCCAGGACTGTGCATCTGGTGTCGGCGCTTGTGTTTGTTCTTCCGGCGCTGTTGATGTTCATAATGTGGCTGAAAGATATGCTCCCCCAATTGCATGATATAGTCTGGATGTTTGTCTTCGGTGGGTATCTCAGCAAGAAGAAAAAAGCTGTTCCTGCTGGAAAATTTAATGCCGGACAGAAAATGTACTTCTGGTTTGCTACCTTTGGGGGCGGAGTTATGGCCTATACCGGCTATATTATCTGGGGAATGGGAGCGGATCTTGATACGGTACGATTGTACACCATCATCCATAATTTTCTTGGTATGGCAATACTCGCCTTCTACCTGACCCATTTGTATATGGCGGTTTTTGCCATTGCCGGATCGCTGGAAAGCATGAAAACCGGATACAAATCAAAAGAAGAAGTGGATATTCTCCATAGTCTCTATAAATATTAATGTGACAAACTCGTAAAAAGTCCTCTGCTCCGTCATTCCCGCGAAGGCGGGAGATAAGCGCAGACTTCGATCCAGCTTTAACTGACTAGATTCCCGCCTTCGCGGGAATGACGTAAATTGGCAAAATGTAGTTTTTACGAATCCATCATAAATATTAATATGATAAAAGAGCGAGCGATCCTGGTGATCCCCGCTCTTTTGTTTTATATCTAGTTTCCACCCTGAAACGAGACATTTCGGGGTCTACGCTTACCTGTTCTAGCTCGAGGCGTTCGATAAATTTAACCGCAGGCGTCCCGCAGGAAGTGCCCTTGGGTGCATATGTTTGATATCGAAATCGCCCAACGTTCGCTTATCTCCGAGGATTAAATTTAGTGCCTTATTCCAGAAAACCTGCCATTAAAAACAAGAATTTTGGAGACTCTATTGAAATTAAGAACTTAAAGTAACCTCCAAGGCACTTATCCCGTTCATTGGGGTTAATTTGATTACGTATGAAACTCAGCTCCTTTTGGCGTCATTCCCGCGCAGGCGGGGATGACAACCCTGTGCGTTGTTAATTCTCTTTTGTTATCAATATATTAAGCCTACTCCCACAGAATTGGCAGAGTTACATAGGTAATCACGAAATTTATTGAACGACAAAGAGTTAGGGCGAAATGGCTGTTTCAGTATGGAAACTATCTATGCAGAATGTAGAATTTGCAGCTTGAAATGCCCAAGTCTCTTCGATTAAATTTCAGGCATCAGCAGTACGAATTCTTATTGTTCTACCATTAGCCGCTTTCACCCCATAAATTATCCTGCTGGTTCATCGTAAAACTTGATCAGAGGGAGAGTAAAGACGCCGGGAGATTCAAATGAAAAAATGTGCGATTTTCTTGATGTTTATGTTTTGTCTGGTTTCGGCTGGCCCTGTTATTGGTGGTGAGTCTGTTGGGACCGATGAAATCCTGCCGAATCTGGAATTGACGGTTCCGGAAGACGACTTTTATAGAAAGTACCTCGGACTAACCGGCAAGGCAGGAGAGAGTTTTACTCTAGCTGATGTACAAGCAGACATTCTGCTCATCGAACTGTTTAGCATGTATTGCCCCCATTGCCAGAATGAGGCTCCGTTGGTAAATGAACTCTATGAAAAGATGGAGGAGGTTTCAAAAAGAGGCCCTATTGTAAAAATTATCGGCCTGGGGGCGTCGAATTCCCAGTTCGAGGTGGAACATTTCAGGGATATCTATAACGTTCCCTTTCCTCTGTTTCCCGATAAAGATCTGGCAATGTACAAGGCCCTTGGCGGCGACGGGACACCCACATTTATAAGTTGTCGGTTGATACACGCTGGAAAATCGACGATAGTTTTGCGTAAATCCGGTGGTTTTTACAGTTCAGACAAATTCTTAAAAAAATTGATTGATCAGGGGAGACTGTAAAATCCACACTCTCTTCTTGAGTCAGGTATAATAGGGAATATTTTCTATTGGTGTCTCTTGCTTTTGTCATACAGCCTTCAGTCGTTCTTTTAAGCAATTCTCTTTCTCGTCACACATCCTTAGTGGCAATTCACAATCGCCGTGATAGGCACCCTCGTGAAACTTGCTTGAATTACCAATTGTGATAACAAATAGTAGGTGGTAACAATATAATGATAAGTGATCACACAGGCTGGCTACCACAGTCGCGAAAATCTTGAGAATTGCCGCAGCTAAAGAACACCTAAAAAACGGCTGATTAAGGTTCTAACCCCGGTAAACGGGAAAATAAGCAGGAACTCTTTTTAGTCCCCCCTCGAGGGGGATAAGTGCCTCGAAGGTCTCTCTACGTTCGCTATCTGGCGGTATCTTTAAGTTTCTAATTTTAATACACTCTCCAGATTTCTTGTTTTTTTTTGACAGGCTTTCAGGAGTAAGGCACTAAAACCTGCTATCTTTAACCACAAAAATAATTTTCTATAGCATTGCGTACTGTGGTACGCAATGCTATAGTGTAAGGAGATAAAAGTGGCCAGGTTGGCAAAACCACCGCGTGTTATTGTCTTTGCCGATAAGAATGGCAAAGAACCTTTCACACAGTGGCTCTATGGATTGAAAGACGTTATGGGGCGTAAGCGCATCCTTATTCGCATCCTTATCCGCATCACACGCCTTGAGCATGGCAACTTTGGTGACTGTGAACCAGTCGGCGAGGGTGTCAGCGAATTGCGAATGTTCTTTGGGGCTGGTTATCGGGTTTATTTCGGGGAAGACGCTGAAAACATTGTTGTCCTGCTCTGCGGCGGGGACAAAGGAAGCCAACAACAAGACATAAAAAAGGCAAAAGCCTATTGGCGGGAGTATTTAACCAATGAAAAATTATAGAGCGTTCAACGCTGTTGAAGAATCCTATTTCAGGGATCATCCAGAAGAAATTGACGACTATATCAAACTCATATTCGATGCCTATGCCGAGGATGGCAACACAGGGGCGCTGCTCTCTTCACTGCGTGTTTTAAGCCGTGTAAAAGGCGTGACCAAAATAGCTGAAGAATCAGGATTAAGCCGAAAGGGTGTACAAAAAGCTCTTTCCGAAAACGGCAACCCTGCGCTTTCCAGTATCAACGCCATTATGCACGCCATGGGCTATCGGTTGTCACCGCAAAAATTGAATGCCTAGAACACAATGCTTAAGCCCACCAATTCCGGCGGGGTTCTCCTTATACTTACGAGCGAAATCGCTGAAACCGTATAGCACAGTGAGGCTCATCTGTTTCAAAAACTCCCTTCAGATCGGAGATCTTTTTCACTTCCCATATAACCACCTTGCTCATAAGGTTATGAGAAGCATATATAATTTAAAGATTGACATATAAGCAGAACTTCTTTTTCTCTAACCATTATATCTTCCTTTGAATCTACATGTATATGAGGTTCTGCTCGCTCCCAAAAGACAATGTTTTCTCCTTGATTGTATGCGCTAGCCCATATGATTCCGCAAATACCAGGGTAGTACCCATCAGGATCATCGTAGAAATATCTAGCCCAATCTTGTGTATACTGAGTGTCGGCATTTGCTGAGGCCCCAACGGCGCCTGCTCTAATAGCGCCATCTCCTCTAAGATCCAGTAGCTTAAGCTCTTTATCTGTTGTGATGGTTACTATATCATAGTTACGCCTTACCTCCATATCCTCTCCGAATACTTCAACTATACAAGTCTTTAACTCTTTAGCACTATATAACACGCCTCTATCTTTATTTTGACTTGGGAGGTAGTTGGGACTAGATCCAGGTTTTTGATGATCAAATCTATGAAGAGGTCCAAAGTAGCGAAATAAGGTGGTGAAGGGACGACCACTATCGCGCTCAAACAGGCGTAACAATTTAGTATCTCCTGGTAATGTGTAGAACAATGTGTTAACGCGTTCTTTTTTGGGTGGAGGAGTATCGATTTTAACCATTAGAGCGCTGCCGCACCAATTGATCTAGCTTCAATGAGAACCCGAGTGTATTCCCCTTCTTTAAGCATATCAATAGGAGTTTTGTTGTCTAGAACTGCATTTTCACGAGATAACCAGAAAGCCTTCCCGAAATTAGATATATTTAAAGCTTTTAATGACTTCGGTAGTTCAGGGATGATTCCATTGGGACCATCTCCATCAAACTGCCACATAGGAAATCGATACGTGTTTTTATCTTTTAGTCCTAACAATGTTTGAGCTTTAACTCTGTGGTGAACTGTCTGCCGCGAGACTCCCAAAAGTTTCGCCACTTTCGCAACACTGAGAGTACCTTCTAGCAATCTTTTTCTACGTTCAAAAGTCCTAAATAGATTGTCTTCTCTTAACTGAATTAATTCTCTGTCTGGATCACTCTTTACCAGTTCAACAACTTTAATCATTTGTCTTTTAACTTCTTGCCGTTGGTATTTGTTTAGTTTTCTGTTGGGGGTTATAACTGCTTCACTCATATCCACCTCCATTTATAAATAATAGAATATCCTATTCGTATTATAGTTAATGCGTCAAAGATGTCAACAGTGTAAAGAGTGTAAAGAGAAAGAAAAGTGACGAAACTGGACAACCCATCTGTGATTCAAAAACTCTGAAAAGAGGTGCGGAACCGATTCCTGCTATATCACGCAGTATGGAAAATTTAAAGCCACTTATTGTCTGAGTATTCAATTAGATAAAGACACCACCGGCAAACGATAATCAATGTTTATTGCATCCCTGAGCTCATCCAGGAAGTAGGCTCCTAAGCGGTTGATATTGGACTTGCGGTATGGAGCCAGGCAGGCGGCCTGTTCCTTGGTAATCACATGCCCCTCCTGGATCAGTTCGTTCATGATTTTACTCTGGTCATGGACGTTCATGAAGATCAAAATGTTGGCTACCAGATGGCCATATTTGATGATCTTGCGTTGCTCGTCGCGAGAGTTGGCGGCAATGGTGCCCTGATTGCCGAAGGTAACGAATTGGATGAAGTCGTTGAACCTTTCACTGACGGTGGTAGCGTGGTTCACGGTCCTTCTGAGTTCGGGCTTTCGCAGGTATTTGAGCAGATAGGCGCTGCGAACGACCTTCCCGAACTCTTGGAAGGCATAGTACAATTTATTCTTCCGGGTTCCGCTGGTCAATCTTCGAAGAATAAATGATGGTGATATTCGACCTTCCAGGATAGAGACGGCAACGCGTTGCATGTCCACCAGGTGTTTCGCGATCAAATCCTCATTGATCTCCTCTGAGCTGAACATTGGCTCGATGTTGGGATAGGATTCCCCGCTGAATTTGAAGATCTTGAGATCTTTCCACCGGGCGATACGGGGCATGAGCTGGATCCCAAGGAGGTAGGCCAGCCCGAAGACCGTGAGGCTCTGGGCGTGGGTATCCCCGTAAACAGCATGAGGTTTGATGTCTGATTTATTGGGAAAAAAGGGGTCCAATATGAACGCCGCCTCGTACACGCCGCAGGGAATGAACCTGGAAAACAGCGCGATGTACTTATCTGACACGTGATAGTACCCGATACCGCCGTAGGATCCGTATCGAACGTGGTATTCCGAGAAAACCGGAATATCCGAAACGTTTGTTCCAATTCGCTGTTGAGTACAGCGGTTCTTATCTTCGGCTGAACCAAAATCTACCAGGAAACAACGACATCACCGATTCCCTCCCCGGTTTTGAATGCTCTCCTGTTTAGGTATTTTGACGGCTTGTAAAGCCGCATAAAGGCTAGAGTCTGATTTCGGACATGAGACAAAATAATCCTTTTTGTCTCATCGCTCTTGTTTTGTAACAGTCACAGACAAGACATTAATAAGTCATAATATATTTGTAATCATAACGGGCGATTGGAAAAAAACTCTTTGACGCCGACTATTCGTTGTTACGCAAGCACTTACAGCGAAGCAAAATTCGCAGTGGTTTACGTGAGCTGTTAAGAGATCTGCGCAAAAATCACACCATAGATAG
>WTAT01000094.1 GCA_013139415.1 Desulforhopalus sp. | reverse complement strand
AGGCATTTTGTTCAAAATCGAGAAATTTTAAAAAAATAAGCACAGCCATATGTTTGATATTGCGAGCATTATTTTTTTGGAATTCCGATGAGTTTGGGCAAAAGGGCATTCTCGGACAGTCTCCTAGAGACGCAATATCCTCCTCACCTCTTACATAAATTTAAAAGATACTTCCTCAAGCAGCCTCAGTGAATCAAGAACCCTCTTCCTGTTCAACAACCCAGGTTTTAAACAAGGTATAACTGATCGCGACAACCACCGCACCAACGAAAAGGCCGATAATACCGGAAAGCATCATTCCGCCCAACGCACCTATAAGAAGTACAAGCATCGGGATATCAACCCCACGCCCCATCAATATGGGTTTCAAAACACTATCACAACCACTCACCAGAAGAGCCCAGACAAGAAAGATCACCGCCGGCACAGTTTCAGATGCACTGAAAACCCATGCTGCGACAGGTCCCAAAACCAGTATTGGTGGTAATTGGATCACGGCGAAAATCAGAACCATTATAGCCCACACGCCGGCAGCAGGAACACCAACCACCACCATACCAATCGCTGCAAGGGTAGATTGAATCACGGCCACGCCGACAACCCCCTGCATAACACCTCTAATGGTAGCACAGCCCAGTGCGATGATATCATGTCCTCGATCCCCCACAAAACGGGATACAATCTTGGTGATAGTTGCCGAACCTTTCTCCGCCGTAATCAACAATGCCGCAGCAATGACAACAGAAATGATAAACATGAAAATTGCCTTCACGCCTCCACCAACAGAACCAAGCAGAGCACCAATCGCAGTCTTGAGCTGAGGGGTGAATTTGGCAAGCGCAGCCGCAAGATTGTGGGAGGCAAGAGACCAGAATTTATACAAAGGTGGCCCAACGAGCGGCCATTGTTCGACTCCAGATGGTGGTGGCGGAAGGGTTAAGGTATTGTCTTCCAGGGCGGCTACTGTAGCTTCAACCACATCAATGGAAGAGTATACAAGCATCACAGCAGGTATCACCAGTGCTGCAATCACCACCAGGGCAAAGAGAATTGAGGCCAGTTTCCTACGCCCAGCACTCTCCCCTGCAAACTTGCCAATAAACGGTTCCATAGTAACCGCAAGGATCATCCCCCAAAGAACCGGAACAAGAAATGGCCTGATAATAAAAAAAGTCCACACCACCAAAATCAGGAGAAGACCGACCTTAACAACTACTTCAATGGCATTTTTTTCAAATAATTTTGGGCTATCTTGGCTGTTCATTCCTGGCGAACCTCCATCGCTTTTTGTGTTCATTTAATCAATTGCTTCATGATCACCGGCCTATACGGTTAAAACCACTCCCCCGGCTCTGCAACATTACAAAAACAAGGCAAAGCCTACCCTATTCTTTCGGCAAAGACAAGCATTTGGGTTTTCTCCTTAGTGGCTACCTTGAAAAATTGCTGCTTCGCCCAATCTCTGCGTTATGCTTAAATTTTTATCCCCGGAGGTAAGCACCCTTGAATGCAGGGTATAAACTCCGACTCCGATATCAATAATATGCTTGCGGTAAAATTTTTCGCATGCCTCGGTCTCGAACAAAATTCCTGGTTCTCGGACGGAAACTAACTCGTTGTGAGAAAGCATGAGCCTTGGTAGTGATACAGCTCTGTCCAGTTATGGTTGACCATTCAGATTATTGGCTGTCCCCCAGTCGTATCTCCTTTTGAGAAACTCAAGCGTCAGAGTCGTTTCAATCTTGGTAACACCTTCTATTTCCCTGATCTTACCCAAAATTGACTCATTAAATTCATCAAGATCTTTGGCAATAAACTCTGCATCTATGCCTGTGTTAGCGCCGGTGGTTGCCACAATAAACCAGAGCATATCAATCTCTTTGAGTTGACTCATCACTCTGTCCATCATGGTATTGTCAACGCTTATTCGCACATGCCCAACAATATTAAAACCGAGCTTTATGGGATTACTTACGGCCACGATCTGAATGATTTCATTTTTGATCAGCCTGTTCAGGCGGCTCCTGACTGTTCCTTCGGAGATATTAATTTTTTTGGCGATATCTATATTAGATATTCTGCCATCTTTCTGGAGCAGACTTATTAGATCACAATCAATGCGATCAAGGGGTTTGATGCGTTTTTTCATGGAAAGTCCTATGGGTAGATTGCTTAATCTTCTGTTGCTCGTTGTCTCTGACTGAATTCGAGCAGCCAGCAGATCTATCATAATGCAACTGAAACTTAAGCGTACCTTGAGTACGCTTAAAGAATACAACGGGCCAATTTAACATATTTCGAACAAAACAGGCATCAAAACATGACATAACGTAGTTTTCTACCTATTGTGTTTCGATTAATGCCGCTTTAGCCTTGACAAGTCCTTTGCTCTATTTTATCATGCAACAACTACGAATAATGTTGTATTTCATATATAATATGATTTTTTTCGAAGAATATGTTCATTTTGACTGGATATTGAGTGGTTTGTGGGCCATTAAAAAATGTCGACCTGACATTGCCGGTTCACTTCATTGCCGGTTCACTTAATGGGGAGAAACAAGATGAGATCGCAAAAAGATTGGCTCAGTTACGACGTGGAAGAAATGGTGTCTCAGGATAAAGACAACCTGTGGCACCATCTAAAATCCCATTCCTGCTTTGAAAACCTGGAACAGATGATTGTTGTTGGAGCGGATGGATTGGTAATAAAAGATATTCGCGGCAATGAATATCTCGACGCAACCTCCGGTGGTGTCTGGAGTGTTATGGTAGGTTACGGCCGTGAGTCCATCGCCCGGGCTGTTTATGAACAGATGAAGGAGATGCCGTATTTTGCCGGGGCTTACGGAACTGTTCCAGCCATAAAGTTTGCCACCAAGCTGTTGGAACATTTGCCCAGGATGGACAAGATTTACTTTTCCAATTCAGGATCGGAGGCCAATGAGAAGGCGTTTAAGATGGTTCGGTTGGCCGCCAATATAGACCCTTCCCGCAAGGGAAAGTATAAGATTTTATATCGAGATCGGGATTACCACGGCACTACTGTGGCCACCATGAGCGCCGGAGGACAGCCGGAACGAAGAAATGGTTTCGGCCCCTTCGTAGAGGGCTTTTCAGAGGTTCCCCACTGTCTTTGTTATCGCTGCCCCTTCGACAAGACCTATCCGGAATGCAATATCGACTGTGCCCGGGCAATTGAGGATGTCATTATAAGGGAAGGCGCTGAGAGTGTGGGAGGTTTTGTGGTGGAGCCCGTCACCGCTGGTGGCGGCATTATCATGCCGGTCAAAGAATATTTCCCTATTGTCCAGGATATCTGCAAAAAATACGGCGTGTGGATCATCATGGATGAGGTGGTGTGCGGCTTTGGCAGAACGGGCAAGTTTTGGGGGCATGAACATTTTGATGTGGATCCGGACATTATCACCATGGCCAAGGGCCTTGCCAGTTCCTATGAAGCGTTGTCCGCCACGGCGGTGAAGCAGGAAATATACGATATTTTCCTCAATGACCTCTCTAAGCCGGAAGAACAGACCAATTTTTTCCGCGATATCAGCACCTATGGCGGATGTACTGCACCAATGGCCGCAGCCCTGGAGAGTACCAGAATAATAGAGGATGAAGACCTTGTGGAAAACAGCCGGAAAATGGGCAGTATTCTTCTGGAGAAACTGCAAACATTGACCTCTTTGCCGGTTGTGGGAGAGGTCAGGGGTGTTGGGCTGTTCTGCGGTCTTGAACTGGTTCAGGAAAAACAAAGTAAAACCCCGGTTACAGAATCTCAGATGGCGGAACTCATGGGTAATATCATGGCGGAAAAGGTCATTGTGGGGCGGACAAATTCCAGCCTGCCCGGGTTGAATACAACACTTTATTTTGTTCCCTGCCTGACGGTCAGTGTTGAAGAGATTGACATCATTGTCGGTGCTGTGGAAACGGCAATTAAAAAGACATTTAAAGAGTGTCAAGTTGTGGCATAATTTTAGTGACCCGAATGGGTTTACACGGTTTGAGTCTTGTTCGGCCTGTGATTTGGTCATGATAAATAAATAGGAGAGATGTCAATGAGTATTACAGTAATGAAGAATTATATAAACGGTGAGTGGGTGGATTCCAGTACTGATACCTTTGGTGATATCTGGAACCCGGTACTGGGTGAAAAAATCGCTTCTGTCCCCTATGGAAACAGCCAGGACGTGGATCTGGCCGTAAAAGCTGCTGCCGAGGCCTACCCGGAATGGCGGGAAACCCCACCCCTGGCGCGCGCCCGCCTACTGTTTAGACTCAAGGAGGCCTTTGAGGAAGAATTTGAAGATATCGCCAGGGTACTGACCATTGAGCAAGGCAAAGCCATTGATGAATCCCGCGGTGAAGTCCGGCGTATGATCGAAAATATAGAGCATGCCACCGGTGTTACCACCATGATGACAGGCTACTGTTTTGAAGACATTGCCCGAGGGATCGATTCCTCACTTTATCGACAGCCTATGGGAGTTTTTGCATGCATCGCGCCATATAATTTCCCGGCTATGGTTCCCTGGTGGTTTATTCCCTATGCACTGGTTACCGGCAATACCTATGTCCTGAAACCTTCTGAACAGGTGCCCATGACCCAGAACCGCATCTTTGAAGTGATTGATGAAGTCGGCTTCCCCGAGGGCGTGATTAACATGGTCAACGGCTCCCGCGATGTGGTCAATGGCATCCTGGATCATCCAGATGTTCAGGGTGTCTCTTTTGTTGGTTCCACCCCAACTGCTCAGTATATTTATGAACGATGTGGGGCTACTGGCAAACGGGTTCAATCCCTCGGAGGAGCAAAAAACATTGTGGCAATTATGCCGGATGCCAATGTGGAGGCAGGTATGCCTTCCTTGATTACCTCCTTTTTTGGATGTGCCGGTCAGCGATGCCTGTCAGGTTCCATCCTTGCCCCGGTGGGCGAGGGGGCCGACGCTTTCATTGAAAAATTTGTCGCCAGTACCAAGGCGATGAAGGTGGGTAACGGACTGGATGAGACAACAGCCATGGGACCTGTGGTCAGTAAGGCACACCAGGAGCGGGTGCTCTCCTACATTGAAAAAGGGCTGGAGGAGGGGGCAGACCTCATCCTGGATGGCCGCAATTTTACTGTAGACGGTTACCCTGAGGGATTTTTTGTGGGGCCCACCATTTTTGATAATGTTACACCGGATATGACCATAGCCAAGGAAGAAATCTTCGGGCCGGTGGTTAGTATTGTTCGCTCGAAGACTCTCGACGATGTTATAGAGTTGATTAACACCAGGGATTTCGCCAATGCGGCCTGTATTTATACCCAGAATGCCAAGGCGGTGCGTGAAATGAGATACAAGGCAGCACCAGGCATGATCGGCGTTAACATCGGTATTGCTGCCCCCATGAGCTTCTTTCCATTTGGCGGTTCCGGCAATTCCATGTTTGGTGACATTAAAGGGCATGGCCGGGAAATTTTTCAATTCTTCACCGATACCAAGGTACTTATTGAGAGGTATTTTTAGTGCCCGCTCGTCGGGTACTCTTTTAAGTGCCCGCTTGACGGGTATAAGAAACAAGAAATCTAGGGTGTACCATTTGGCGGTCAAGTCTTGTGCGGCAGTCTGGCTCGACTTGACCACCAATTACCAATATCTTCATGTAAAGAGGCGGCTATGTCCCTGATAAATTTTGGCAGTATTCTCGGGTTTGCCGAGGAAGTAGAAACACAGAATATGATTTTTTTTTCCCAGGTTTCTGGTAATCCAGACTGTAACGAATACCATGCATTGTTTGAAAATCTGGCAAAAAGTGCCAAAAAGAGAATCGTTGAGGTGCAACGTGCCAAGCGGGAAAACGTTACGGAAATGGTACTTGAGACTATTGAAGGATTTCACCGTGACCCATTTGTCATAGCCTCGGAAGAGGCATCTGTTCTTACGCCCCAGCAAGTTATTGAAAAGAGTAAAGAGTTGTTGGATCGCTCCCTGGATTATTATGAAAAGGCCGCTGCAAAGCTAAAAGGTCAAGCAGATGTTGCCAGGGCCCTGAAAGTTCTTGCAAAAAAACTTTTAAAAGAGCGAAAAAAACTGCTTGAGCTTGACTCATAAAAAACGACCCATCAGGCAACCCCTGTCCCGGATACTGGAATCGGTCTATGCCTACTATTCGCCTTTTTCCAGCCACGGTAAAGGCCTGAGTTTTATTTGCATTTATTGTGAGCCCATTGGCATCATAATCAATATCGACAGAAAACAAATATCAGCACTCGTGAGATACCGCAGGAGCAAGCCAAAGCTACATCCTGCCGCGCTGTGGGAACTTGATGGACCTCGCATGACCGGTCCAATAATGGGTACTTTGAAAAATCTAACCCCGGTAAACGGGAAGTAAGCCGGGGTTAGACCATTTTCCTTAAGTCCCTGAAGCCCAAATATGCATCTTCAAACTTTGGTTTTCCAGTGTTTAGAAATTGAGCAAAGCTCCATTCTACATCGGTTAAGAGGTGGCTGTATCTTGATTTGATCACATAGGTCATTGCGTCGACCATTCCCAAATCCTCGGAATACACCTGAACATCCTGCCGATCATAATACTCACCCTCGAAGATATCCAGTCGCCTAATCGCCTCATCAGAGAGGTCGAAATAGAGAACCCCGTCTACTTGTGTTCCGGTCCGCGGCATTATCCCGGGATACTCTTCATTACGCATTTTCGAGCGATAAAAGTCATTTAGAATCATACTCTTACTCGCAGTTCGGCAACCAGCGACGGCAAACATTATATCATTACACATCAAAGAGCCATAAGTGAAGAGATTGATCATTGCTACTCCCAAATTACATGATTCGGTTTTAGTGCCTTATTCCGGAAAGCCTGCCACGTAGCTACATATGCTCAGAAAATCCGGGATTTTCAACAAATACCTGTTGAAAGTCAAGACTCGTCGCAAGATCGATTACTTTGAGATTTGAGCTAAGTTCTTTTACTGATTCGACATCAAGGACTCAATTCTTCAGGTAAACGTTCAACTACTATTTCGCATCTCGCAACTGTCTTTTTTTGAACATACTTCGCAGGTACCCCCTACCTTGATCGCCTGGTAGCCCGGCCCAATACCAATCACAAACGAAATGCTTTTAAAATGGCAGCAAAACTCCGCTCTCCTGGATTGCAACCTCAATAGTATTCAGCGGCAGTATAGTACAGAGGGTAGCCTGTTCTTTAAATTCCCGGCCATGCACTGAACCCGCACTGAGGAAAGGACTTACCCCCCAGCCAAGTTCCCGGCAACGACTCTCAGCAACTTTGTTGATTGACTGCCGCATTTTATCCAGAACCACAAGGCCGATAATGTCATAAAGATAGCCGTCCAGGACTCTGCCTTCCCCGGTAGGCTTTACCTGCCACATCTTCCAGTTCGATGCCAACCGTGTATACACCGATGAGGGCCTTTGGCCGCCATAAGGATTTCGCCGTATCCAGGATAACCGATGTTGCCTCGACTAGAGCCTGTCTGTTACCGGCGCCTCCAAGCTTTAAGACCCCTCTTCAAGGGTCAACTCCAATTTTCTTCCAACAATCAGGCCACTGGCCCCATTCGCCAAGGGCGAATCGTCAAACATATCGTTCAGTCTATAGGAAAAATATGGATTACAAGAACTTTGAGCTAATCTGCCGCAACATTCATAGCATTGATGACTGAACAGCTTTTCAGCTTTGGAACAGCAACCAAGACCGCAAGAGCGCGAGGGTGTTGCAGTCAGTGTTAAGCGCCTGCTGTGCATTTTTCATATTCAGTCTGTCAATTCGCTCAATTGGCAAACATTTCTTGTAAGATTTGAATAGTGTTTTCTTGAGAATTTTTACTTATAGTTCCAAGTCGTTTGACGAGTCGTTTTTTGCCAACGGTCCGAATTTGGTCTAGAACAATCTGGCCTTTTTTCCCTTGAAAGGAGTAGCAGGATATCCTGGTTGGATATTTTTTACCTTTCGTGGTCATAGGAGCTACAATAGCTGAAAATATGTGCTGATTCATTTCATTTGGTGAGATTATTAAACATGGTCTCGTTTTTTTTATTTTATGTCCGATAGTTGGGTCAAGATTGATTAGATATACTTCAAACCTTTTTACTACCATTCCCACTCACCATTTTCCCAATCTGTCGATGCAATTTCAATAAGTTGATCATCTTTGTTTTGTCCCATTTTCTGGAAGGCACTATCCCAGTTTTTACGAGTTTTTTTTGCTGGTTTTATGACAAGCGAATGGTTTCGGACTTCTAATTCGACTTCGCTTTCAAAGCCACATTGGTCCAACAATGGCTTAGGTATACGGATGCCGTGAGAGTTGCCGATTTTTATAATTGAAGCTTTCATTCTTCACCTCCTGACTCTTATAAGAATTCCAATTCTTATTGCATTGTAATTACTTTGTCATTACTTTGAAGGCTTTAGTCAATCTTTTTTGTGCAATTGAGATAGAACGGTCAGTCACCCGACCGTCCTCTCGCAGAGCCCTGCGTGCGGTATTCCCGCACAGGACTCCTCGATATTATCCGCTTCGTACAAAAGCAAAGTTATTTCCAATAGCCGATTAACGTGGACGCGGGATTACCAACGATTTCATGACACCAATAAACCCTTTCCAGTTGTAACTTTTCCGTTGACTACGACGATTGAGCCATTTGAATACTATCCTACAGCTGAGATGATAGAAAGATCGTAGCATGCTATAATTTCCACTGACACCATAGTAGTTGTCGTGCCCTTGGAGTTTTGCACGCCACTCAAAGCACCAGCTCAGATTTCGGTTATTCAAGAGACTGTACAAATTTCCAAATCGGTGTTTCGGGTCCTCTTTTGCTTTCTTTGCTATTCCCCGCAGTGAGGTTTGCATATGTTTATCAGCCTTTCGTATCTGCATATGTTTCCTTTACGGGCTACAT
>WTAT01000557.1 GCA_013139415.1 Desulforhopalus sp. | reverse complement strand
CGCTCGTAAGTCTTGCCAAAGTACTTGATATCCTTTTTAATTTCTTTAAAATATAATTTTTTTCTTTCTCTGAAAGACTTTTTTTAATCGGTTTGGAATCTATATCTAGAAAAATAATTCTTTCGAGAATGTTCTCTGGTTTATCAATTAATGCAATTCTAATTCCTGCTGTTTTTTTCACAACACGCCAATATCCACTCATTAATCCGCTTGGTGGTAAGGATATAATACAGTTTTCGCTTTCAGGTTGGTTAAGGATATGTACCAATGCCTTGGAGGCTTCATCACGAAAAGAATGTATGGTTAGACATCTGTTTTGAAGTTTTTCAATACTGGTATTAAAGTAATTTTCTATTTCTTGATCTAAATCAAAAAAATAGCAATTCAAAATGTTCGCTACTTTTTTTCCAATTGTTGTCTTACCAATGCATCCAACTCCTGTGATAAATATCCTCATTCAAATTACTCGTTATAGTTTTGCCCCGAACGCCGTTTTAAGCGGCAAAAAGTAGTTGGCTATACTTTGTGAGGTACGAACAAAAGCCAACTGTTTTTTGTCCGACTTGAAAACCCTTGTGTACGCCCGGCATGGGCGTGAACTCATGGGGGTTAAAGTCCCCTGTAAGTGTTCCTGTGTTAGGCGTAAATCTAACACTAATTACTAGCCGAAGGCAAGGGCGTTACCGCGAGGTAGGGTCTGAAGGAAGCCGGAGTGCAGGTAAGCGAGGAACGAGACTCCGAACTTGTGAGCTGACGGACAGAAACGTCATACAAGGCCGAGTCTCTGGGTAAGGCTGCATTTATGCCCAATGCTCTGATGGGTGCAACATGTCAACGCCCAAGGAACAGGAGATACGGTAAATGGCGCGCTCGGAGTCTCCATACTGTCGCTTACCTGCACAAGGGAAATTCACGTTCTTATATCCCTCAAGGGGGTACTGAGATGAGTCCGGGGAGGCCTGTCCAACAGGCGGCCGATGTTTTGGCAGCGCCTTGTGTGGTAACATGCAGGGTGTTTGGGCAGGAGTCAGCAGAGGCCATATTAGGCGCAGGAAGTCACCCAAAAGGCGCATGGGAGACTGGAAACGAGCCAGGTGAAGAGAAAAGCCTGGAGGACTCACCCCGCTGAAGGGCCAAACTCATAGAGGGAAGTGAGACCTCATATGCTCTACCACGCATTCAACCCGACAGGGCACGCCTATGGTAGGCGCGATGTGAGACAATCAAGCTTCTGGTATTACCTGCAGTTGCCGCCTTCTTGCTGTCAAAGAGCTGCGGATATACTTCATCCGGCTACGGTCCGATGTTCTATGGGAACCGCCAAGTGCGCGCCCTCTGGAAGTGCCCTTGGGGTAGACCCGCTTGCTTGGTGGTGTGGGGGCTGGGGGAGAAAAACCCCCGGCTACCCGATTATGCGATTCAATCCCTTTTCTTTATAACAGATTTTAGCTTAATTGTTACAAACCAAGTCGCATTTGATTTGGTAATTAAAATTAAAATTCCCTGATTTATTGGCTCATAGTTATCAATTAATTTTTCAAGATCTTTACAGCTATTTCTATTATCGAATAAATCTAAACTTTGTTCTTTAGTATTATAATCTATGCAACTTAATTGGAGAATGTTATCGACATGAAAGGGATACAAAACAATAGTGCCTTTACCTTTCTGTAGATAACATTCTCTAAATATCCTTGATATAAAATTTAAATGTTCATCAAGTTTTTTAAGCGTATTTTCTCTTTCTTGAATAGGTTCCATAATTTATCCAACGTATAATCGCGGTGCTGACCAGCGCCGTGGGCGACGCAAGCAAGCTCTGCGTGATTGTGTTGTTCACGGTGTCTGGTCAAGCTCCTTGTTCTGGCGCGCAGCGACGGAACAAGGAGCTTGACGAAGTCAGCACCGCGATTCTCGGCGACGCAGTCGCCGAGAACGTGAAAAATCACCGGTTTACCCGGTGCATTTTTTTGTTATTCATAAGTTTGGAATTGCATGTATACCCATCTATCAAGCCTGACCCCAGTTTCTCACATCCAGTTTACTAAAAACGGAAGGGAGCCGGTTTGTTATGCCAGGATTGTTTTGAGATCTTCCTGCGCATTTTCTGCAATTGGTTTTATGTCAAAGTTTTCTACGAGAACATTCAATACGTTTGGGGTAACGAATGCCGGCAGGGTGGGGCCAAGACGGATGTCCTTGATACCGAGACTCAGCAGGGTCAGCAGGATAACAACCGCCTTCTGCTCGTACCAGGACAGAATAATTGAGAGCGGCAGGTCGTTAACACCGCAAGCAAAAGCATCGGCAAGGACCAGCGCAATCTGGATGGCGGAGTAGGCATCATTACACTGTCCAATATCGAGCAGACGCGGGATGCCGTCGATGTTGCCGAGTTTCTTATCGAAGAAGCGGAATTTACCGCAGGCAAGAGTCAGGATGATACAGTCTTCAGGGACTTGCTCGACAAAGTTGGTGTAGTAGTTCCGGCCCAATTTGGCACCATCACAACCACCTACCAGGAAGAAGTGCTTGATGGCCCCGGTTTTAACAGCCTCGACAATCTTGTCGGCAAAGATCAGGACTGTATTGCGGGCAAAGCCGGTAAGTACCTCACCGTTAGGCGCATCAGCGGTAAATCCGGGCAGGGCCAGGGCGCGCTCAATAACCGGCGAGAAATCCTTATCATCGCCGATATGGTTTATTCCGGGCCAGCCGACAAGTCCGGTGGTAAAGACATTGTCCTTGTAAGAGTCATGTGGTTTCTGAATGCAGTTGGTGGTGAAAAGGATGGCTCCCGGAAAAACTGCCATTTCTTTCTGCTGATTCTGCCAGGCGGTGCCGTAATGGCCGTGGAAATGGGCATATTTCTTCAGTTCGGGATAGGCGTGGCAGGGCAGCATCTCTCCATGGGTATAAATATTGATCCCTTTGTCTTTAGTTTGTTCGAGCAGCATGTGAAAGTCTTTTAAATCATGACCTGTTACCAGAATTGCCTTGCCGGTCTTTGCTCCCAGAGGAACCGGGGTCGGCACAGGGTGTCCGTAGGTGCCGGTATTTCCTGTATCGAGGAGCTCCATAGCTCTCAGATTGACTTCACCGCATTTCAGGGTGGCAGCAACAAGTTCATCCAGGTCAAGGTCCTTGCGGGTCAGATCGGCAAGGGCCTGGTGGATATAGCTATAAACTTCGGTATCCTGCCGGCCGAGAATTGCGGCATGGTCTGTGTAAGCGGCAAGTCCCCTGAGACCGTAAAGTATAATCTGTTTCAGGGAGCGGAAGTCTTCGTTTTCATCCAGTGAGGGGATGAAATTTAGCTTAGCACCCTGGGCCTCAAGGCCGGCAAGGTTTGCAGCCGGGGTATAATTCAGGGCTTCAACCTCATTGCTGACTGAACCACCCGCAGCCACAACTTTGGTTTTCAGCTCATCGCGGAGCTGAACGGTTTTCCTGATCCAGGTTTCAAAACGTGCCGGATCAAAATTTACATTTGTCAGACAGCCGAATAGAGCCTCTGTGGTGAACCGGTCGATATCGGCATCGATGATATCAACTTTACGTCCTGCAACAGCAACGATGGCAAGTCCTTGGAGAACATAGGTTAAAAGATCCTGAAGCTCACTGACACCTTCGGTTTTACCGCACACACCAATTTTAGTGCAGCCGAGACCTTTAGCAGTCTGTTCGCATTGATTACAAAACATGGAGGAGTCTCCTATAGGTTGTTTTTGGTTTTTAATGTCCGTCTGACAGCACATCCAGCCCCAAATGTTCCTTTCAACCTTTCTGAAAATTTATGCGTTTTGAGCAGCGACGATGTTCTGCTCCTATCCCAAGGCGCAAGCCATCTTCTTTAAAGAAGAAAATGAAGAAGAATTACAATTTCAAATGGTCGGATTTGGAACATTTTCAGATGGTCGATGACAGACCTGCCAGGATATAGTTTTACAATTATATGAGACATAATTTTTCTCTTCTCTTGTTCCCACATAACGTGTAGGGTAACCTGCGAGTTTCAGCGAGTCCGTGTTGACCCGCTTGTTACCTATTAATATTATATATAATTTGATGAAATTCTTTATTTGCATGACGTTCTTTCAATATTAATTGTATTGCCTGTTTTACTAATGGAAATTTTTCTTTGCACTCTTTCTCATCTAGCTCATGTATGCCTTTACTTAAAAACCCATACAAATGGGCAGATTGCACTAGCCTTTGTGGAAGAAGAACGTCTAACATCCTGATTTTTTCATTCATTCTTAGTTTATTATAAACTTCTTCATTCCAATCTGGTTGACCTGAAGCTGCTTCTTTTGCTTCGTTTACTAATTTATCAAATATTCTTCTAAGGTAGACAAATGAACCGATGCCGACACCATGTGCAAATAGGCCAATTGCACTTCCAAATTCTTTACGATATTGCTTCGGCAATTCTTTAAAAGATTCATCTAACACTCCAAAATCTAAATCTGCTTTTGATGGATGTTGACCAATCTTTAGTAAGACATCGCCTTCTCTTCTGAAAATCGCGTAGAAATTGTTTTCACATTCTTCGATTACATCGTAGATATTTTTTCTTGTACATATAGCATTGACAGTGATTAGACCGTAATTTTCAAAAATTGAATTGTTATTACAAAACGCATGTTTTTCATCACCCTTTAATTGAAAGACACTTAATGATTCACAATTCGAGCAATATGCGTCTATAGTGCCAGCTCTCATAATACTTTTAAGTAAATCTTCATCAACATTTTCAAGACTGTATTCAGTATATATCGGATCTTCCACTAAGATTTCTTGTTGTTCTGATAATTCAAATCTTTTCATATTGATTCTTAAAGGTAACAAGTTATTATCCGGTTTCCTGATATCATTCCGGGTAAAGACAATTTGACAACGGTTTTTCATTCATGATACCCTTTTTCTAACTGGATATCATTCAATAACGAGTGATAACCGGAAACTGGATATCACCAAAATGATCCAAATGCCTCGCATTCTCTTAAATCAATTTACAGCTTTCATAGTACAGAGAGGCGTACAACAAGGGAATCACCCTTACTATGTCAAGTGTCAAGTGGTTGCGTTATTACCTCGATTTCTGCCATCGATATGGTTTCAATCAGCATGAAAAAAATTCACTTCCTTCCTTTTTGAAAAAGCTCCAAGAAAAAAAGCAGGCAGAGCATCTAAGGAAATAGGCTCACCATGCAGTAACTTTATTTCTAGCAATGCCACCTGGTTCGGGTTCTGTTTTTACCAGTAAGATCAACCTGAAAGAATCCATCATCGACAAGAAAAACAGACTTCATCTAGTAGTTTGGTTACCAGGAAAATTGCATTAAATCAACCAGTTTTAGCTGCAGTACATCCTCATTTTCCGGGCAATACCCACAATCGCTATGTGGCTCACCCATTTTCCAGTCTTCCCTTCGCGCGGTGCGGCAACTATTTGCTGCATTGGTTTTGAATATATACCCAAAACAGGTTTCGTCAACGGGTACTTCGGGGAATTATAAATCAATGGATGGGGCTAGGAGCTTGTCCGAGAATGCCCTTTCGGAGTCTACGCTTACCTGCCCAAACTCATCGGAATTCCAAAAAAATAATGCTCGCAATATCAAACATATGGCTGTGCTTATTTTTTTAAAATTTCTCGATTTTGAACAAAATG
>WTAT01000380.1 GCA_013139415.1 Desulforhopalus sp. | reverse complement strand
TTACATTTATTCTCTGGCTAAAGGAAATTTTAGAATGACCAACATCCTTGGTGAAGAGTCAGTGAAAACCCATAGTAATGACACTTCGTTTATGGTTCTTTTGGATGGTGTCGAAGAGGGCTTTGATTCTGAGACTGAAAAACCCAAGGCAATAAATATACCTCACCTTTTGAGGGAGTATGCCGTGTCTCTTCCCTGGATTGGTGGTGCGCTGTGTTCTCTTTTATTGCTCCTTTTCCTGTTCAATTTCGGGGATGACGAAAGTGATGTCGGGCAGGACATTGACCAGACCGAAAATACTGTACAGATAGGAACTGTGACAAGGGTGCGGGAAGTGAATGTTCAGCTTCCTGAAAAAAAGGAACCGGTGACGGCGGAATCCACAGAGAAATCACAACCAGCAAATGACCAGGAAACACTACTGCAGGTTTCGGAGAAGAACGCTCCCGCGGATGAGGTGTTGGTTGTGATGCCTGTGGAGAAATCACCGCAGCAAAATATCGACCAAGAGCAAACAGTGGTTGAACAGGCAGCAGTCAAGGTAAATGGAACAGTTGAGAAAGATGAGAGAATTGAGAATGGTACTGCAGGTGAAACAGTAGCAAAAGAGGCCGTCGAAGCCCAAGAAATGCAAACCTCTCAGGAAACTGTGACAAGTGGGGTGGTGAATATCATCAAGCTCCGTCCAACCCATGTGAAGAAAAAGCCTGCGTTATCGTCGGAACCTCAACGGGTGATAATTAAGGCGCAGCCTCGAAAGGTGGTACGGAATGTTGTTTCCTTGAATGGTCCTTTTACTGCGAATCAACTATATGATACAAGAGTATCTGCAGGTTTGGGGTGGGACAGCAGGGAAAAAGAAAAAATGTATACCGTCCAGCTTATGGTCCTGACATCCAAAACCGCTGAGAAGAATCTAAAGAAAATGCTGGCTCAGGTGAATTATCGACAAGAGGCCGGTAATTTCTATATTTTCAAGAAAGAAACATTGCCTGAAAAGATATTTATCTTCTATGGTGAATATCCGAGTATCGAGAGAGCCCGTCTTGCCCAAAATAGTCTCCCGAAATTTCTTCGAGATCACAAACCCTATGCCCTGTCAATAAAAGGAGCAATCGCCAAGGTGAGAAAGTAGTCTACGGCGTGAACAACAAAAAAAGGGGTGTTACAGTTCTTGACTGTAACACCCCTTTTTTATGGTTCTTCTGGGTAATGTCTATCTGGTAAAAATCATACCTTAAAACTTCCAACTATCGTATTGAGTTCTTTAGAACGTGCCTGGAGATCTGCCGCACTGTGTTGAACTTCATTACTGTTTTCAGAGATGCTATGTGCCGCTGATGATACCTCTGTGATATCAATTGTAATATCAGCTGAAACAGTAGAGCTCTGGTTGACATTTTCGTTAACTTCCTGGATTCCTTGACTCGCCTGAGCAATATTGTTGGAAATTTCTTGTGTTGTTGCTGTCTGTTCTTCTACCGCAGTTGCGATAGTGGATACTATCTCGTTAACACCACCTATTACCGAAGAAATTTGATTGATTTCCCCTGCGGCCGATTTTGTGGTTGTCTGGACGTCATTGATAAGAGTTTTAATGTCTAGAGTGGCTTCAGCTGTCTGCTTGGCAAGCTCCTTTATTTCGTTGGCGACAACAGCAAAGCCTTTTCCGGCTTCGCCAGCTCGGGCGGCTTCTATTGTTGCGTTGAGTGCAAGAAGGTTGGTTTGCTCAGAAATCTCAGTGATTGTTTCGGTGACTTTTCCAATCTTGTCGGCAGCATCACCTAACTCAGTCATTTTTCCAGATGCGTTATGGGCTTGACCTACAGCATCACTTGAAATATTTCTGGCCCTCTCTGCATTCTCAGCAATTTCAGTTATTGTTGCGGTCATTTCCTCGGAAGCAGCTGCTACCATGTTGGTGTTGGTCGCAGATTGTTCCATTGCTGCCGCGACATTATTGAGGTTCGCAGTCATTTCCTCTGAAGCTGCTGCAACGTTTGTTGCTCTTTGGGAGGAATCTTCGGCTTTCTCAAGCAACTCATTAGAAACGTCAGAGAGGCGAGTGGAACTCACGTCTATACTTGAAGCATTATCTGCTATCTGTATGATAATCTGCTGAAGTTTATTTATGAAGGTATTGAACCATTTGGCCATTTCACCGACTTCATCCTTACTTGAGACATCTAGTCTCATGGTGAGATCTCCCTCACCCTCAGCGATGTCTTTAAGTCCTTCCACAGCCCTGTTTATAGGATTAGTGATACCTTTTGAGGCAAAATAGATTAAGAAACCAACGATAATTTGAGTTGCAATGATAATTGCAATCAGGTAGTTCCGGATTTCTCGGGGACCTTCAAGGAATTCTTCTTTATTTTGAGTTAATGCGATGCTCCACTTTTTTGACGGTACTGGCGCATAACCCGCAATTTTGGGTATATCTTTAAATACATAGTCTTGCACACCTGCAGCACCAGAGAGCATAGCCCGGGTGATTTCTTCCATTCCTTTAAGGGTTTTTAAATCAAGTTCTAAGAGAAATTTCTCATTCGGATGTGAATTAATTATTCCTTTCTGGTCGATCATGAATGCATATCCGGTTTCACCAGTTTTATCCCCGGAAATAACATCTACAATTGATTGCGCTTTAATGGACATGCCAAATATGCCAAGAAACACACCGTCATCAGATGTCACCGGAGCACAGGCTACATATATGAGTTTACCTGTGGATTTGGATCTTACAATGTCACCTATGATTGCATTGCCTGTCTGTTTTGCTTCTTGGAAATATCCTCTGGTGGCGACATTCGATCCTTTGTATTCCTTACCACTGGATAATTCACCTGTGACCAGTAAACCAGTCTCATCTGTTACAAAAATTCCTAAATAGTGGTCATCTAATACCTTGAATTTTCGCTTCATCTCCTGATGAAGGCTGGCTAAATCAGAGCTAGCATTTTCGGCTCCGACCTCTTTTACTTTTGATAACACCTCAACGACATCTCTTCCCTGTGCAAAAGCAGCAGCCGTTTCAGCTTGTAAGTCAAAACTTGTCTCTACAATCTTTGCAAGATTGTAAGCCCGTTCTTTGGCGTTTTGAGATCCCATCTGCAAAAGTGAGTCAGTTGATTTCATTATTGCTAGAGCGCCGACAATGAGTAAAGGAATAAGGACAACGAGACATCCAACCAGTATCAATTTTGTAGATATTGATTTAAGATTTACTTTGTTCATGAAGCTCCTGAATTTAAAAACATAATTAGTCTTGAACTGCAGATACTACCAGGTAGTATGATATGGGTGGTTGAAGGATATGATATTCTTACGCACTATGTCAAATTCATATCTGATTACGTATGAAACTCAGCTGTTTTTTTGTCATTCTCGCGCAGGCGGGAAACCAGTGATCCTGCTCGTAACTGGATCCCCGCCTGCGTGGGGATGACAACCATGCTGGATTTAATTTCTCTTTTGCTATCAACACATTCAACTTACGCCCACCGAATAGGCTGAGTTTCATACGTAATCAGGAATTCATAAGGTGTTTTTTCTAAATAGTTCCTATCCTGAGGCAGGAAATAAGATGATGGCAAACTTTGATTACGCCGCAGTAAATATAGGAGTAAGGCACTGAATCACTACACTTTAAGAGGCCAAATGTTTGATTTAATTTTATGTTGCTTGCAAACTATTTGTAAACAACAAAAGGGGTTAACTCAAAATGAGTTAACCCCTTTATATTTTTGGTGGAGCTAGTCGGTAAATGTAAAAGAATCTATACATTTTTTACAGTTTAGATTTGAGTCGTTCATTGAGCAAGCGAGTGTCAAACAATCTTCGGAAGTTGTGTTGTTCGACAGAAGTGTAAAAAAACAACTGTGGGTGCGCTTTGTTTGACAGGTATTTGTTGACAGGCAAAAGCAAGCTATGTTAAATCTTCATGTATAGATTGAGGTGTTATAACAGTCATATGGGAGATTCCATATATGGCAAGCGGAAAACAAATTGGATACATCAGAGTTTCTTCGATAGCACAAAACACAGAACGACAATTGATCGGTGTTGAACTTGACAAATGTTTCGAGGATAAAATTTCAGCGAAGGATACTAACAGGATAGGATTGAAAGATTGTCTCGATTATTTGAGAG
>WTAT01000250.1 GCA_013139415.1 Desulforhopalus sp. | reverse complement strand
CGGTATACATCAGGGTGTTCATTAATTATTGCCTCACATGGAACTGAAAACAGGGTGCTGTTTTCTGTTACTACTCGATGGGCTCGCCTGCCGCAGAACCAGAGGCGATGTTCCTGGTCGAGATAGCCGACATCACCCATACGATGCCAGAAGGTGTCGCCGTCTTTTATTTTTGCCAGTCGCGTCTCCTCAGGATTGTTCAGATACGCTCTGGTCACCACATCTCCACGGACAATTATTTCACCAATTTTATTGTCACCTATTATCATATCCCTGGTTAACTTCACCAGAGGATCATCAGAGATCGCAATAATTTTAATTTCAATTCCAGGCAACGGCCGACCGACACAGGTTCCCGCCCCCTGTTGACTCTTTTCCCATGTTTCGGAGACCACCTCACGGCCTTCAATCGAGACTATAGGTAAACTCTCTGTGGCTCCATATGGAGTAAAGACTAAAGCATCATCGGGAAGAATATTGCGGACTCTCATCAGCAGCTCGTAGGGCACCGGTGCACCGGCCATCAACACCTTCCGGACGGAATCAAGCACTATCCCCTGTTCGAGACAATATCTGCTCACCACATTCCAGATTGCCGGTGAACCAAACGAATATGTCACCTGGTGTCTTTGTATGGAGGCAATAAATTTTTCAGGGTCAACCTTGGCTGGTTTGGTGGAGTCCATGTCCGGAATAACAGAACACGCCCCAAGTGCCGCAGAAAACAGGGCAAAAAGGGGAAAGGCTGGTTGATCCACATCATTTGGACCAATAGTATAATATTCTTTTATCAAACGCAGTTGGGCACTGAAGATGGAATGTTCATAACGCACCCCCTTGGGAGGACCAGTAGAACCAGTAGTGAAAATAATCGCCGCAAGATCACTTTCAGTGGGTTGATAAACAGGGAATTCCACTGCAGTCTCCTGGATATCTTTTGTAATATCGGGCCCGAAAAGTCCAAAAGAGTTGCCGCAACAAAATATCTTTTCAAGGGTTTGAAAGGGTTTTGGAAATATTTTTGAAAAAAGAATGGCCTTTGGAATACCTACCAGAAAATTTGGTTTAACCCTTTTGATACAACGCAACAGGTTCCTGTAGCCCATCCCAGGGTCAATGAGTACAATAGGGGTGCCCACCTTAAAAAGTGCCAGGGTAAGGCAAATAAAATCAACAGACGGAGTCACCATCAAGATAGTGACATCTCCAGGACAGAGCCCCTCCAGGGCGAAATAATTCGCATAGATGTCAGCTCTGTGATTAAGCTCGGCAAAAGAAACGTGTGTTCCTGTCCGAGCCTCTATCACTCCTGTTCGCTCGCCGTGCTCCTTGGAAATGCCGACAAACGTTTCGGCTATATTTGTTGTCACCTATCGTCTCCTGAATAGTTACACCCGAAAAAATGACTTGAGTATGGGAAGAATGTCTGAAAGTTTGTCCTCAAGAATATAGTGCCCACCATCGTGGAAATAGTGCTTTTCAGCATCAGGAAATCGTTTTGTCCATTCCTCAAAAAAATCGTCATTGAAACAAAAATCAGCTCCTCCCCAGACAATAAGCAAGGGAACAGCGGAATCTCGCAGAAGGGGCAGCCGTTTCTCAATATCGACAAGAGTTGCATAGCTTTTGTGGTGGGAGTTAAGCGGGATATCCCGTACAAACCTGTAAACAGCCACCCGGTTCTTCCAACTGTTATACGGTGCAAGAAATGCTTTTGCCACGGCGGGAGCCATTTTCTTCTTAACCGCCATAAACTTGGCAGGCCAGGCAAAGCCATTAAATAACCTGACAATTATTTCACCCACAACCGGTATCCGGCAGAGCTGTATTCGCAAGGGTATCCTGGTAGAACGAAAAGCGGCAGTATTCATCACCACGATTTTCTCGATACTACTTATACGGTTAACAGCACATCCTATTCCTATTGCGCCACCCCAATCATGGACCACAAGGGAAAAGCGGTCAATTTGCAGATGTGTGAGCAAACATTCTAAATTTTCAATATGCTGTTCAAGACAATACGGATAATCCTGCGGCTTATCGGAAAGACCGCATCCCATATGATCGACAGCGATAATTCTATGATTTTCTCGCAGTAGGGAGATGAGATGTCTAAAGTAATAGGACCAAGTGGGATTGCCATGAACCATGACAATGACCGGCCCTGCACCTTCATCAATATAATGCAGTCGCCCGCCGTCGAGTTCCAGATAGTGGGATGGGAATGGATAGTCAGGGTACACCGTTTTTGACACCGTTTGAAAAAATTTCACTAATAACAATTGGGAAACACAGTCCCACGCACAGATGCGTAAACTTATACTCCAAGCAATTCGAGTGTCAACTATTTATCATGGTTGCCGTTCTCAGTCTATCTTTCATCGTTCTATTTAGCGTAGAAGACCAAAATCATCAAAGCTAACGATAGCAAAGACAAATTGCGAATAATTCCTATCTTCCTATTATCTATGATGATTTTGAAATATTCTGTTGCTTTTACAGGACAAACGTGCTAAACGAATCAATTGTTGTGATACAATTGTTTTGTATTAACGATTTAGTGAATGCGCAAGCTAACTTAAAGGTGATTGTGCATTTCTTATCTCAAAGCAACAAACGATGTCTGACTAGCGAGGGGTGGGAAATTATTAACGGTTCCAAATTGAACTGAGCACAAAAGGAGTGGTACAATGGCAGAAGGTACAGTGAAGTGGTTTAATGATGCAAAAGGTTTTGGCTTTATCGAACAAGATGGTGGACAAGATGTTTTTGTACATTATTCCGCTATCAAAACTGAAGGCTTTAAGTCCCTTGAAGAGGGTTCCCGGGTTTCCTTTGAGATAGTTGATGGCCCGAAAGGTCCTGCTGCTGATAACGTTCAGAAGATTTAAATAGAGTCTTATATCAGGTATACAAAGCCCTCTGTGTATTCAATACACAGAGGGCTTTGTACTGTTTACATCGAAACAAGTGGGAGGTATTCAGGACTCCACCTTATCCTGTCGATTATTTTTCTCATTCTCGCTTCTTCATTGTTATGTTGAAAATCAGTGTACACACAGGGTCTGCTGACACCATGTTTTACAGCACACATAGCCACAGCTAAGGCAACTTTTTTTCCCACTTTGCGAATATCATTGATGGGTGGCACCAATCTCCCCCTTTCCAGTTGTTCAGGGGTCATCATTGCAGAAATTGCCTTTGCTGCCACAGTAAAAAATTCAGGTAGCACTTCTCTTGCCCCAGAAGCCAGCACTCCCAGCCCAATGCCTGGAAAGACAAAAGCATTATTGCACTGACCGATGTGACACGCCATGTCTGGCGCATCCCCAGTAGCACAGGGATTGCCAGTGGCAACCAAAAGTCCTTCTTCGCTCCAATTACTGATATTCTGACAAAAAACCTCTGGAGTTGAAATATGCTGAAAAAGAGGGAGGATCAGCGGCTGTTTGGTGTTTTGCTTAAGTTCTCTTATCACCTCGTCATTAAAAAAGAAGTCCTGACCTGTGGTTCCAACCAGCGTGGTTATACCTGCTTTTCGGATAATTCCAGGGATGTCGATTCTGTCGATTTCCCCTATCCAGGGGTGACCTACCTGGTCTTTGGCAAATTTCTTTTTATACAGCTCCAAGTTGTCTGAGCCTATAATAAGCCCAGACGAATCAATCATAAAGATACGGTCCAGGGCCTCTTGTTCAGAGAGCCCTTCTTCAACCATTGCACTCATGACCTGTTCTCCGATACCAACGCCAGCGGCACCACCTCCCTGGATAAGAATTTGCTGGTCGGCAAGTTTCTCTTTTTTGATTTTTATGGCCGATAAAAGGGCAGCCAAAGCGATCGCTCCAGTGCCCTGGATATCATCATTAAAAGAGATCAGTTCATCAAGGAAGGCATCACGAATACTGAAGGCATTCTGTTGTGAAAAATCTTCCCACTGACAAAGTGCATTAGGAAAAACATTTCTAAAAGCTCTGACAAACCTACCAATAAACGATAAATATTCTTCGCCTTCCAGTCTCCTATGCCGCCAGCCGAGATACTTATTATCGGCAAGGAGTTTTTCGTTATTGGTTCCGACATCAAGAGAAATGGGCAAACAGTGCCAGGGAGCGATTCCTGCTCCCTGGGTATAAAGCATCAGTTTGCCGAGACAGACTGCAATTCCACCTGCCCCCTGATCCCCAATACCGAGAATCCCTTGATTATCAGTTACCACAGCCACCCTGACATCTCTGTGAGCGAATCTTCTCAAGATGTCTTCAGCTCCGTCTATATTACCCGGGTAAAAATGCAGGCCGTTTGCTTGCCTGAACATGGACGAATACTTCTGAACTGCCAAGCCGATGGTCGGGGTATATATTATTTTTATATAGTTTTTAATGTCACTTTTAATGAGGGCGTGAGCAAGTGTAGCGTTACGGTCAAACATCGAACGAATAAAAATAAATTTTTCGATATCATCAACCTTCTCGTTCATCTTCGTTCGAGCAACTTCAACCTGTTCCTCAAGGTTTCTAATACCTGGTGGAAGAGTTGCCTCCAGACCAAGCGATTTCCTTTCTCCAAGGCTAAATGCAGTTGCTTTATTAATGTAACTGCAGGAGCGAGCTGAAGCCCCGCTGGCATAAACAACAATTTCCCTTGTATTTCCATACTCATCGTATTTGAACCTGTACAGACTTCCAGACATACTCAGCCCCCTTCCTCGTCTTAAAATAAAATGTGCAATTGATAAAATGTGCAATTGACAAGTAATCTTCTTTGGTCCATAATGCCCCGCCATGGAACCCTGGCAAATAATTTTACAAAACAGCATAACCACACTTGATGGCCTGCGGGAGCATTTGGATTGTGATAGTAACGCATTACTGGATGTAATAGCAAACTTTCCAATGCGTATTAATCCATATTTTTTAAAATTAATTCAACATCCCGGCGATCCGATTTGGAAACAGGCTGTCCCTGACCTTGCTGAGATAAAAGATGGCATTTGTCAAAAAGACCCGCTGGATGAAGAAAACCTCAGCCCGGTGCCCAATCTGGTCCATAAGTATCCTGACAGGGTACTGTTTCTTGTCTCAAATAAATGTGCAATGTATTGCCGGTTCTGTACCAGAAAACGTAAGGTGGGAACTGATAAAATGATAATCAGTCCCCAAACACTCAATGCAGGGTACGACTACCTGCGACAGCATCCTGAAATTAGAGATGTTCTTATCTCAGGAGGAGACCCTCTCCTTTTACCAGATTTAGAAATAGCATCGATTCTCAAACAACTGCGATCAATTCCATCCATAGAAGTAATCCGTATCGGAACGAGAGTTCCCTCTGTTCTTCCTATGAGAATCACAGCAAAACTTGTTGCTATCCTCAAAGCTCATCATCCGCTTTATATAAATACGCATTTCAATCACCCCAATGAAATCACAGCAGAATCGAGCCTCGCCTGTACAATGCTTGCCGACGCAGGTATCCCGGTTGGTTGTCAGACGGTACTTTTGCAGGGAATCAATGACGATGTGCAAACCCTAAAAAAACTTTTTCTCGGCCTGTTGCGTATCCGGGTAAAACCCTATTACCTTTTTCAGGCTGACCTCACTAAGGGAACCAATCATTTCCGCACACCAACCGAAACCGGGATAGCCATTATGCGACAACTTTATGGACATATCTCAGGCATGGCTATTCCCACCTATGCGCTTGATGGACCTAAGGGCAAAGGTAAAATTCCCCTTACCCCACAATATATTTTGGAGCAGGGCGATACCCTTGTCTTTGAAAATTATAAAGGGGAAGTTTGTACCTATCCTGAAGCTGGTGAAGGCTGCTGAAGGAGTATTTCGCCCATGCCTTGACTTTGATCGAAAAAATCTAATTTTTCAAAGTATCCTTAAGTCTTGCCCCATAGACTATCAACGTAAAAAGCACCTTCCTCTCTGCATTTTTCCTGGAAAACTTGATAATCCTGTCCAGAAAAAGATATACTTTTCTGAAGCTCAAACCGTTTATGCAAAACAATCCATCCAACCATGAAATGGCTATGAATAAAGATGAACTTCTGCAATGTATCCTTGAATCTGACGAACTGCCGACTTTACCAACTGTCGCCTCGAAACTTATTACACTTACGTCAAAAGAAGATACCACCCTCGCTGACATTGGCGAGTTGGTTTCTCAAGATATTTCACTCTCAGCCAAAATTCTGAAAGTATCAAATTCCGCCTTTTACAGTTTTCCCCAGCAGATAGGTTCTATCAAACAAGCTGTCAGTATCCTTGGGATGAATGCCGTTCGCAGTCTTGTGCTCTCCTTTTCCTTCTTGACCATGAAAGCTGGTAAAGTCGAGAGTGGTTTTAATTTCGAAAAATTTTGGGAAAGATCACTGGCTTCAGCTGTGACTGCCAAACTCATTCTTGAGAATGTGAAGGGAGCAGATACTGAAGAGGTTTTTGTTTCCGGCCTATTACAAAATTTAGGGGAACTTATCCTGGCAAGATCTTTTCCAGTAGAATATGACAGAGTTCTGCAGGCCATAGAGGACAACCAAGAGGATACCTTTAGTGCTGAGGAAGCTGTTTTTGGGATTAATCACACCCTGGTTGGATCTGAAGTTGCAAAAAGGTGGGGCTTCCCGGAAGTGCTGTTAATTCCCATCCAGTATCATCATCATCCAGACGAATATACCGGTAAAAACCCTGCCATTCGATCAACGGTTCGTGCAGTCTATCTTTCTGAGCTTCTGGTAAACATTCTTTTTTCAGACAAACCGGAAGTTTATCATAAACAGTTTCGTAAAGAAGCTGCAAAATTGCTTGGGCTGACTTCTGAAAATATTGAAACGATTCTTACTCAAGTTCATATAAAAGTAAAAGAAGCAGGTATCTACTTTAATCTCAAAATAAAAACCACCAAATCGGTACAAGAAATTCTTCAGGAAGCAAATATTCGTTTGAGTCTCATAAATCTAGACTACGACCAGATGAATAAACAGCTTATTCTAGCTAAGGTCCATCTGGAAAATCTTACTCAAGAACTAGAGAAAAAAAACTCGATTCTAGATAACCTGGCCAACATCGATGGTCTTACCGGAGTGTATAACCACAGATATTTCCAGAATATTCTTGACCAAGAGATCAATAGAGCCGAGCGGCACAACACATCTCTCTCAATTATCCTTATTGATATCGATCACTTTAAAAAAGTTAATGATACCTATGGCCATCAGGTGGGTGATTTCATTTTAACAGAATTTGCAAAAACCATAAAAGAGCACATAAGGCAATACGACATTCTTGCCAGATATGGAGGCGAAGAGTTTGTGGTCATCCTTCCCGAAACAAATACCGAGGACGCGTTAGTTGTAGGGGAAAAATTAAGATCCATTATCGAACAGACACCCTTTCAGGACAACCGTGAAACATATCATGTAACGGCAAGTTTCGGGCAGGCGTGTAGCAAGCCTGCCGTAGAAGATAACTTCGATAAAAATGGTTTGATTAATCAGGCTGATCAAGCCCTTTATGAGGCAAAGGAGAAAGGTCGTAATCGTGTGGTGGGATATAGTCTGAAAAAGAAATGGTTCGCCTTCTGAAATATGTGTGAGCAATCCCTCATCTGAAAACGAGGGAAAGCATGAAATTTACAGCACCTACCTACAGCTATACATTTAACTATCCAGGATATATGACGGCTATCCTTTGCTGTTCCGCACGATTCCACCTCCCGGAATGGCCATTCCGGTACTCCTGCCCCACCTGAGTGGGCCCAGCTTGTCCACCACCTGTCCCCAAGCA
>WTAT01000249.1 GCA_013139415.1 Desulforhopalus sp. | reverse complement strand
TCTGGAAACATCAATAAATCAGAGTGCTCCATTTGCTGTTGGTTATCTGGGAATAATTTTGAATTTTCTAACGTCCCAGAACGCTCCTTTTTTGGCAAGTTTTTTAGGCTTGCTCACTTATGAACTGATCAGGAATAATCTTAACTTGGCTTGCTCGGGAGATGGTTGAGACTGCCCTGTGCAATATCAATTCATGGGTTTCTCACGGGCGGGACGACTGGAAAGTGGACAAAACGATGCACTGAATAATTTACAAATTGCCCTGTCCCTGAGGACAACCTACATTTTGGATGAAGATATTCAAAAAAACTTAACAACAACATGGGTCAGAAAAAAACGGCTTTACTATGACTCCATTTTTTCCATATCCTATTATTGCTGCTTATAAAAAGCCGGAGCAATGTACCCGTTCGTTGCCTGCGGCGCGGTAATTGTTCGCTACCATGGTATCCTCGGCCACCCCGGTTGAGATAGGCACCATCAGCCCGTGGCTAGATCTTGAATTGGTCGCCCAGGTCAAGCGGTATTATGCGCTCCTGAACACGTTGCACGACAGCTATCCCGATATCTTTACCACCACGGTCCGCGAGGAGGAACGGAAAGCGTTCATCGCCCTGCAGGACGACATGCGAAAGAAAAAGGAATTCGTCCAGCACCACATCGCCATGGTGGATGCTATCGGGCTCAATTTCGACAAGCCCGTGGAAAAAGGGGCCGTCACAACGGTGCGGGTGTTTGGTCTGTATAGGTACTACTTCACCAATACCGCATATCAGGCGCGTGTGGATTCCGGTTTAATTTTCAGGAAGGAGAGCGGGAAGTGTTTGACCGAAGGTGTTAAATAAGTCTTTCCCTGCTTGTGATATACACAGGGATGCTCATATGGGCAGCCCTTTTTGCTGTTCGGCTGGAATCGGCTACATCACTGCTAGCAATTCTTCCAATAATTCCTCGACCGAATCATACCCCACTTCGGCACTCTCGGAAAAATGGAGTAAGATGTTGTTGAGGGATGTGGGGATATACGGAAAGAGCTTTTGCAGGTTCATGATCTCATTTTTGTGGACACAGGAGAAATCTCCGGGGGTGAGGGCGTCGAGCAGGGAGGGATCCATGCCTTGTTCGATCACGGTTTGCGGAGTGTACAGCCACTTTCCGGCTAGGCATGCAAGGAGTTGGCCCAGCCCGAACAGGTCGAGTCCGAACGGATTGGTAAGCGCTTCATACGCATAGTCGAAATCGATCCACCGTAAATTCCCGGTGGAATACTCTTTCATAAGATGGTCGAGATTGATATCGCCGTGGCGTTCCCCGTTGTCGTGCAGATATTGGATAGCTTCACATGAACCGATGAACTTCCGCAGAATGTCCGGAAAAAGATCATGGAAGTACACCTCATGGGATGCCTTGATATTGGCGACGACATGATCGATGCGTTTGCCCGAGATTATGTCGATGATGCGAATGCGGTTGCCCGCCGTATCTTCTGCGGATCTGCCCTGCATGAACCGAATGTCACCATGCACGAGGTCGAGCATGCGTGCTTCCTTGGTTGGGCTGCGATAGCATTTGACCTTTACGCAGCCGTATTCAAGGTGGAAGCTTTCATTGAACACGAGTTTCAGCAGTTTGGCGTCGCCGGTCTCCAGTTCCTTGCATTTCTTAACCCAGTATTTGTTGTCCGTGTATGCCAGTCCCTGCTCCACGGCGTCGCGAAATACGAGATAGTGTCGGCCTCCGATCTTGATGACATCACCGGGGCCGATGCTCATGAATTCGGTGGTGTCCGTGACCACACGGCCATACTCGCGAACCGAAAGGTCCGGCTGGAAGAGGTCAACGAGTTCCTTGGCCGAAGTCATAGTCCGCTCCTTTTATGACACAACCCAGACCGTGCAATCCTTGACAGAGTGGATGATCTTGTTGGACACGCTGCCGAACAGGAATTCCTCAGCCTTGGAAACGCCCCGGCGTCCAATGACCACGGTGCCGAAGCCGCCGTCCTTGAGGACTTCCAAGATATCCTGGGCCACGCTGGTCCCCCGGCTGCACTTGGGATCCGTGTCTGTGAACGGCGAAATGCAGCTGGTCACGTAATGTTCGGAGATGGATAATCCACTCATACCGAGTTCGACAAGCCGTTCGCGGGCTGTGCCCATGAACGCCTTCATCTCGGTGCGCGTTTCCTCGCATCCCTCCTTCCACGTGTTTTCATCCGGGTAGAGATCCCGGTGGGGAAGTCGTTCGATGCACAGAATCTGCACCTCGAATCCTTGCGCATTGCCTGCTATGTTGCCGGTGTATTCCACGGCGCGCATGGCGTTTTCGCTCGCATCCACGGCCAGTAGGATTTTCTTGAAGTTCATTTGCATACTCCCTGTCCCTTCAAGGCTTCCACGCCTCGGGGCAACAGGTTCAGGTGATAAGAAATCGCTTTTTTAGAAGACCCTAAGAAATGGACCTGAGCGCCCTATGACCTCCACTTGACAGTGCATATTATAGGTGAAAAGCACCAGTGAAGCCAGCTTTTTCTTCATTACAGGCGGCTTACCATAAGAGTTTTGTACAGGAGTGCATTATTCCATCAATCAGTCCAATTTCTCCATCTTTTCACACATACCTTTCCCTTCACCAGTTTTACAGCGAATTGACATCAATCGCTGGTTCCACATAACCCGGCCAGCCATCATCATGGGAATGGTACTGTCCTTTTTCAGAAAAACCGGATGAGGGCGCAGGTGGTGTTCTCTGTTTGACAGGCGGCTTAGCTCAACGTTAAGATAGCCATACCGAAGATCTGAATATTTAACCATCGTCTCAACTTGACCTTCCTACTGTATATACGTAATAAGTTGTCTCAAAAACCTATCAACATAAAAAGGGCTTCTTGACCTTTTGTAAAGCAATATATTCCTGACAGGAAAAAATAATCTCAAATCCCATATTGTTCCAGACCATCAATAATTTATTGATGGTCTGTGAACTATCTTTAATCCCGCCTATAGAAAATTAACTGTTTAAGATATGTACAGGGGTGCCTCTGACCCCGTCTTCAGAATCCTTTTTCTGAGAACTTGTGATAGTCTCACTGGCGGAATGAAGAATATTTCAAACAACTCGATGAATTTAGAACTCTAGCGGTTCAACAAATTCATGATCACTCTTCGCAAATGGTAGACCTAAGTGACAGTATTCATATTCTGTCGGCCTTTCGAACAATTCCGCATATTTCTTCTCAGTTTCCTTTCGGGCAGAGCTATTCATATACTTGTCCCAATCCTCCTTTTTCTCCCACATGGAAAGCACAAGGATCACATTGGGGTCGTCACAGCCATACAATGACTCAGAAGAGATATAGCCTTTTTCTCTCAGGGCCAGTTGTCGGAACGCGTAAATTACTTCGGAAACATTTTTTGGATTTGCAGTCTTAAATTTTCTTTTGATTAAGATTTTAACAGTCATAATGTCCTCCTTTTCATTATATTGGTTCTTATATGTATTGCGCATTTTGTATTGCGCACTTTACCCCTTAAGCCATGACGATTAGGGAGAATTCAGTATATGAGCTAATCTGTTGTGGTTTTTACTTCACGCGTTTTCTGCGAAGTGCACGACTTGCAATTCCGGCTAATCCAGTGCCAAACAGAATCTTTGTTGTTGGTTCAGGTATTTCTTTTATACCATGTCTCATAATATCATTGACACTGGTCATTGTCCAATAAATACCAAAGGTGTATTTAGCTAGAGCTAGACCGGTGTCTGTTAAATGTATATTGAAAAATAAGGATCCAGTGCCGAGTGAATGTGTTCAAATATTAATACCTTGAGCTCCATCTGCACTCAGCAGGTGGTTCTGGCTTTTCAATTCTATTGATGGTTATAGCTTTCTCGACCCGTTGACGTATTGATGAGACCATTACTTTGCCAACAAAAAGATCCTCAGTGTGAATCCATGAAAAATGAAAAAGAAATCCAATGGAGAAAACATGGGTTGCTAACTGCAATTCCCCTTTTGATAACTGCTCCAAACGTTGGTCTGGCTGATAGCTTTAGCGATGCCCTAACTGGAGGCAAGGTCAATCTTGATATGCGTCTACGCTATGAATACGTTGATCAGGGCAATAACCTCAAAGATGCCAATGCCCCTCACCCTTCGACAGCCGCCTTCAACATTTTGTTCGTTCTGGTGGTTCTCAGCCACAGCCGTCGCAAAGTCGTACATTTCAGTATAACCTCAAATCCGACGGCCGAGTGGACAGCCCAACAAATTGTGGAGGCCTTCCCTTGGGATACGGCACAAAAGCATTTGATGCGGGATCGGGATGCAATCTATGGCGTTTTCTTTCGCAATCGAGTGAAAAATATGGGTATCAAAGAAGTGGTCTCGGCCCCGCAAAGCCCTTGGCAAACCCGTTTGCCGAACGGGTTGGTCAAAATCGACAACTACACCCATTCGAGATGTACAATCTGATGTTTTTCTAGTCACCAGAGAGTGAAAAAAATCGGGGGAGGTTTATGGTAAAATGTCATAATGCCAACCAGTCTGGTGGATTCGCCATTAACGTTCGAAAGCGTTGATGTTGGGCTTCAGCTAATAATGATTTAGACCGTTGTCAGCATCGACTAAACGAGAATTTTAAAACCTCCCCCGGTTTTTTTCACTCTCAATCTATACTCACAGGAACCATTCGACGTTATAAATCTTCCAACAAATTGGCAATCTCGTTTGGTGATGGTAGTTGCCCTTCTAAAGTTTTCGGCAGGGTCCTCGTAATTTCATAAGTTGCCACTCCGATTGGTTTGCGGGCATCATGCAGGGTGTATTCAACTACAGTACGATTTTTCTCCTTACAAAGAATGATACCTATTGAAGGGTTTTCGTCTTCCTGTCGAACTTGGCGGTCCAGGGCTGTCAAATAAAACTGCATCTTGCCGACAAACTCAGGCTTGAAATTGCCGATCTTTAGCTCAATGGCCACCAGCGCTTTAAGTCGTCGGTGAAAAAGCAGAAGATCAAGAAAATACTCGTCTCCGTCGATCTCAAGCCGATATTGGCTTCCCATGAAGGCAAACATACCGCCCATTGCCCGAAGGAAATCCTCTATTCGGGCAATCAGTGCTTTTTCCAGCTCTCGTTCACTATGTTCCTCCCCAAGCTCCAGAAAATCAAAAGTGTACTCATCTTTTACCGCCAGCTTGGCTTGGGCGCGCAATTCAGGGGTAAGAGCCTGGTCAAAATTTGTCTGGCCTACCAAAGATTTTTCGTAGCTCTGGTTCTCGACCTGATGAATCAGCACATTCTTCGACCAGCCGAATTTGCGGGTCATGCGGATGTAAAACTCTCGTTCCAAAGGGTCCTTGCAGCGCTGGAGTATTACCAAATTATGGGTCCATCCGATTTGTGCAACCAGTGGTTGCACTCTCTTGTCGTCTCGATAGCGCAAATAAAACTCCCGCATATAAAAGACATTACGCCGGGAGAATCCTCTAATTCCGGGAAATTCGGTACGTAGATCGTTGGATAACTGCTCGGCAATGGCAGAACCATGTTTCGCATCTGCCTGACGCTCCACGATCATCTGGCCAATGTCCCAGTACAAGCCAACCAACTCCTTATTGACCGCTTTTAGCGCCTCATATTGGGCAGAGTGGATACGCTCTCTGACTTCGGCCAGCAACTTGGGATAATCGCCTGTGGTGGTGCTAATATTATTTTGCGAAGTATTACTTTGCCCCATCTTTACCCTCTTTGGAACACATTCCCTTGTCCTCGAACAAGTGCTTGCCTCCCTTTTTTCTGTTTCGTAATAATACTAATCTGTTGACCACATTGTTTCGGGTGAGCACCAGTCTACTCCTCTTTTCCCCAAGGCCACATCTCGTTGCCATATCGACCCAATTAGAACATAGCCGTGTTTTCACGCAATAAAAATACCGAAAATCGAAATGGAACCGGTATAAACCGCTCACTGAATCGGAAAATCCTTCATGGACCAGCGGGGGGCATTTGAACGAAAACCTACGGTTTCGGAATTTAATCCAAATTATATTTGGCTTGCAGATCTACTCTTACAACTTGAAATTAAACAAAATATCACTTTAATTGTGCCTTTAAATCTGTCTACCTAATAAGATTAATAATTTTGAAAAATTAGAAGATTTCTCGAAAAAATACATCTTGAATTTGTAATCATTCTATCCGGTTAGGTTATAACCGTACCTTTCTGTTCAAATGGCCCCGCTGGTCCATGAAGTCAGATTTCTTAGATCTGTTAGGCCTCAGAGGCCTGCGAGTCTCACGTCCCGTGAGTCAAACGCGTTATTGAGGGCAGCTGCTTCATCAAGAGGCATTTTCAGCAAACGGAATTTCGCGTTGATACAACTGCTGCTGCAGACTGGAATACGTGTCGCAGACGCGCGCTAGTTTGGAACACAGTAAAAATATCAGAAATCATCAAGGGGTTACGCGAAAACGGAGTGATAATTAATAACGACACACTTAGCCATGTGTCGCCTCTTCCTTCGGCACATATCATTCCCACTGGAACTTACAATTTTGCTGCATAAGATAGGAAAGGAGTCATAGTATTCTTAACTAACAAAAAA
>WTAT01000397.1 GCA_013139415.1 Desulforhopalus sp. | reverse complement strand
ATCACCTCCAACTCACTTGATTATTTTCTCTCTCTTTTTAACCAGCGAAAAATCGTTTATGTAATCAGCGAGTTTTCTGGGGAAATCGCCAAGACAATTATGAAGGAAATGAAAATCGGCGCAACCTTTATCAAAGGCAGAGGCGCATATTCAGGAAAGGACAAGGAAATATTAATGACAATTACCAACAACATTCAATTGAAACGATTGGAAGAGAAGGTATTCACAATCGACTCAGATGCCCTTTTTATCGTCGAAAACAGCTATGATGTGATTGGTTCGAGTTTCAAGAAACGAAAAATTTATTAGTCTCGTGTCTGTCCTGAAACTAAGCATTTTGTTCGAGATCGAGCAAAAGGGTCGTTTCAGGATAAACACTAGTCTCGTTTCCATCTGGATTGATATATTTTAACTGCGACGCCATCAAAATTTATTTTTGAAACAGGGTGCCTATCCATGAATTTTAGCATGTTGCCTGAAACATCAAAAAGCCTTGTAAAAAAATATCTTACCAAGGAAATTTTCAAGGCCCTTAAAAATGAATCAACCGATTCGGGGTTTACACTGGATAAGGCCATCCGGTCTGGTATTTTAAATCCAGACAGCTCAATTGGCATATATGCTGGAGATGCACAGTCCTATAAGAGATTTTCAACTATTTTTGACCCCATCATTCATGAATACCATGGCATTTCAAAGGGAAAGAAACACACCTCTGCCCTTCAATCTGTGCACCTTACTGATCCAGACCCAGAGAGGAAATATATTCTTTCCACAAGGATACGCATAGCAAGAAATCTCACAGGGTTCAATTTTACCAACCACATTGATTTTGCACAAAGGAAGATCCTTGAGAAAAAGATTGTTGGTGCGCTATGTGATCTTAAAGGCTATGTAAGGGGCGAGTACCACTCCTTTGAATTGCCTGCTAAAAAGGCAGCTTTTACTCTTGAAGAAAAAAAAATGCAATTTGAAAAAGGAGATAGATTTCAGGATGCAGCCGGGATCAATTCTGATTTTCCTAAATGCAGAGGGATCTTCTATACCCCTGATAAACGCTTCAGAGTGTGGGTCAACGAAGAGGATCACATGCGTATTATCAGCCAGGACTCATCATCTGATATTTCCGGCGTTTTTAATCTTCTCTGCAAAGCTCTCGTGGTTTTAGAGCAATCCCTGGATTTTGTAAAAGATGACACTTACGGATATTTAACATCATGTCCCTCTAATATTGGTACTACAATGAGGGCAGGTGTCCATATCCGTCTTGGGAAATTGAACCAGAACAGAACTCTTCTGGCTTCACTTACCAAAGCCCATGGTCTTCAAATTAGAGGAACCCTTGGAGAAAAAACTCGAGTTGATAATGCAGTATTTGATATCAGCAACCAACGACGCCTGGGAGTTTCAGAGGTGCAAATTGTTAAAAATCTCCATCAAGGCCTGCTAGAAATTATTGACACTGAAAAAAATCTCTGATTTATGAGAATTTTAGTACGATATCAAGGCACCGGGGATTGAGGGTCGCTGTCAGGATTATTTGGAAGCATCTTTTCACACCTCGTTAATTAGTGCCCTGGAGGTAATAAAAAGAGTACCCCTTGAGGGGGTATTGAACTGAATGACAGAAAATTTCGTGTAAGGCACTAACTATAACGAGGAAAAATGACTGAATCAAACCACCCCCAAAATGAGGTTTTCCTGGCATTCCAGGTAATCCCCCGATTGAGAGAAGGAAATAACTTTGAAGTAGTTGATAAAGCGATTGAGGTAGTCAAGAATGCCAATGTGCCGTACCAAGTAGGTGCGATGGAGACCACTATGAAAGGCGAACTGAACCAGCTGCTGGACATCGTAAAAGCCGCACAGCAGGCCTGTTATGACTCCGGTGCCTTAGAGGTCATTACCAACATCAAGATACACAGCAGAACGTCCGAGGCAACAGATACTTTTTGCACCTATCATCGCGGAGTCACATCAGCAAACCATATGTTCGTGGGAAAATAGCATATTTGGCCGTAAATTGACTTCAATGAATACAGCAATGATCTATCTTTTAGCCGCGGATACACTCTTAATTCTGCACGTGCTATCAGCAGCTTTCATCGTCATTGGTCTTTTCCTTATATTTCTAGGTAAAAATCAAGGATGGCCCTGGGTTCGTAATCCCTGGTTCAGGTTGGCTCATGTTGCAGCTATTAGTGTGGTTACGTTTCAGTCGTGGTTTGGAGTGATATGCCCATTAACCATTTGGGAAAAAGAGTTGCGGTCACAGGCTGGCCAGGCCGTATACTCCGGTTCTTTTATTTCTCATTTACTTGAAACCATTTTATATTTTAGAGCACCCACCTGGGTCTTTGCAATTTGTTATACTGTCTTCGGAGCGATAGTTATTGCGAGTTGGATCTGGGTCCGCCCACGTCCATTTACTAACCCCGGTAAACAGGAAAATAAGCCAGGATACTGACCGGGCAACAACCAAAGGTCGTAATTATAACGAGCTGCTACAGGAACTCCTTGCATACAGTTCCCGCCCGTTTATTTTTTCTTGATGAAGCAGTCGCCGTAATATTTGAGCTCAGCGATTGATTCCTTGATATCGTCGCTGGCCCGATGCCTGCTCTCTTTGCTGAAATATGCCAGATGGGGAGCCCAACGCTTTGCCAACTCCTTGAGAGTGCTAACGTCGATATTGCGGTAATGAAAGTAATGCTCCAGCTTAGGCATGAACCGGGCAAGAAAGCGGCGATCGTGACAGACGGAATTGCCGCACATTGGAGAGACCCGAGGTGCAGCCCACTGGCGAATAAAGTCCAGGGTTTCAAGCTCTACTTGCCGGCAGGTGTAGTTACTCTTGCTGGACCGTTCGACTAGGCCGGATTGTCGATGCTGCCTGATATTCCAGGAATCCATTGCGGCCAGCACCTCTTTGGGCTGATGGATGGCAATGATCGGGCCTTCGGCCAGAATGTCCAGCTGGGAATTGGTGATGATCGTCGCCACCTCTAAAACCTTGTCTATAAAGGGATTCAGCCCGGTCATTTCCAGGTCGACCCACACCAAATTACCGTTATCTTTCATAGAGATTCGATCCTTTCAGAGATCCCCAATTTCATATTTGGCAGTCCGAATGTTTGATGGTGTCGTAAAAACTCTTCATCCGAAGTCTCCGCTTACCTGCCCAAACTCTTCGGGATTCCCAAAAAATAGTGCTCGCAGGTAAGCGTAGACTCCGAAATGCCTATTATCGGACAGATTCCTAGAGAAAAACCGGACACAAGTCTTTGGAACAAATATCTAGTTTTTTCTCAGTTATCAGGTGCACGCAAGCATCAACGCTCGGAGCGTGATAGTGGGTTTCTCTGCCTGAACGGATTGCATCAAGGGCAAAGTCTATGCCAAGAGATGGGCGGTAAGGGCGGTGGGAGGACATTGCTTCCACCACATCGGCTACAGCAAGAATTTTTGCTTCAAGGAGAATATCTTTGTCGGTGAGAGCCCGAGGGTAGCCCGAGCCATCCAGATGTTCATGGTGCTGGTAGACGATCTCCGCCACCGGCCACGGGAAGTGAATATTTTTTAATATTTCATACCCTACCGCGGGGTGACATCTGATGACGGCCATCTCCTCTTTGGTTAGTTTTGATGGTTTAGCAAGATAGTCGGACGGCAAGGTAATTTTACCGATATCGTGCAGCAGGGCTGCAATGTGGAGCCCCTCGATCTGCTCTCCCGGGAGTCCAAGCTCCTTAGCAATTGCGCACGCCAAGAGGTCAACCCGCAGTTGGTGCCCGGCAGTATAGGGGTCCCGTTTTTCGGCGGTGGACGCCAGCGATGTTACCGTTTCCTCCAAACTCGCATGCAGGTCGTCCCGGCTTTTCTTAAGTTCCTCCATGGCTATTTTTCGTTCTGTAATATCCCTGGCAATACCCCTATAACCCAGGAATTCATCCTGTTGGTTGTAAATCGGTACCGCATTGTTTTCAAGCACCACTATCTGGCCACTCTTTCCCAGACAGATATTCTCCAACCCGTTAATAGGTTTTTGGGCGCGAAGCAGTTTTTGATATGTTGTGTTGAATGTTTTTACCTGCTGGGGAGAGACGATATCCATCAGGGTTTTGTTTATTATTTTTTCCGGCAGGTAACCAAGCAGGTCTGTCACCCTGGGGCTTGAGTATGTATATCTGCCATCGCAGTCGGTTTCCCATATCCAGTCACTAGTGGTCTCTATCAGATTGCGGTAGCGATTCTTGCTCTCCTCCAGGGACTTCATCAGGATTTCTCGCTCCATAAAGATCCCTAATCGCTCCCGATCGGCAAGCATGGTCTGGCGGATGGAGTAAGCAGACAGCAGCGAGATGGCCAGTAAGATGCCCATGGAAATGGCGGTGAGTTTTGTGCGAATTTTGGAAATCTCAGCATGCACGTCATCGATATACATGCCGGTACCGATGATACACCCCCATGGCTCAAAGCCCTTTACATAGGACATCTTCGGAGCTATTCTTACGGAGTCGTCCTTCCACTGCCACAGGTAGTCAACATACCCTGCTCCCTGCTGTTGCACCACCTTGACCATTTCAACGAAAAGGTATTTGCCGTTCGAGTCCTGGAAATCGGAAATGTCCTTACCGTCCAGATCAGTACGATAGGGGTGCATGATCATCCGCGGAACCATGTCGTTTATCCAAAAGTAATCTTTTTTCTCTGGACCGTAGCGAAGATTTTGGATTCGAAGGACTGCCCTCTTCTGGGCCTCAGCCCTGGTTAATTCACCTGAGAGTTCTCGTTCATAGTAGGTTTTAAGTAAGCTCCACTCCGTCTCCGTCAGCTCTTGGATCATTTCCTTTTTTCTGGCAAGAAAACTTTCTTCAAGCTGCGGCAGGAGAACTAAAAAAATTGCTGCTACAAAGAGGAGAATGGTGAAGAAAGCCGGCAAGGCTATACGGCGTGAAGTCTTATGAGACAACTCTCTTATTTTTTTTTCAAGCATAGCGACGCCCAGGATCTGAATAGTTCAGCATTATTTGTGAGTCTGTTGATTTATGAGAATTTTCGTTCGATATCAAGGCATGTGGAAAAAATAACCGGAGACATATAGTTGATATTTCGAGGATTATTTTTTCCACATAACGCGGAGATCGGACGAAAAGGCCGTAAATCAACGGGCTCATTAATGCAGAGCCGCTTACCGAGAGCCTGGATGACTGGTCTGGAAAGTACCTGGAACGGATGGGA
>WTAT01000622.1 GCA_013139415.1 Desulforhopalus sp. | reverse complement strand
GACCAATTTCCCGTTTATCGGGGTTAAAATCACAATATTGAAATGAGCGACGCGAAACGTATCCTTGTTATAGATGATGAGCCGACAGCACTCGATGTGTTACGCAGGATTCTGGAAATGAATGGATATGAGGTGCTGGTGGCGACCAATGGTCAGGAGGGGGTTGAACTGTTTCAGCAGCACCCCTGTGATCTGGTCATAACCGATATGGTTATGCCGATCAAAGACGGTCTGCAGACCATCCTTGATTTACGTAGTTATGTACCTGATCTTCCGGTTATCGCGATCTCGGGGGGCGGGGCTATCTCCAAGGAACGTTACCTTGCCGTTGCCGGGTATCTGAACAGAGTGATCACCGTTGCCAAACCATTTGCCATTAAGGACATCACCGAGGCAGTGGAAAAGCTTTTGCAGGATCAGATGTCAGGAGGTTCCGAAGAAACCTAAGGTTCCGACAGGTCCTGTTTCTTCACAGAAACAATGTTGGAGGGCAACTATTCGCTTGCTGACTAATTTCCGGCCTGACTCCTTAACATCCCCCCTCTTTAGAAATCCCATTAGTGCCTCACCCCTCAAGGGGGCACTGAACTGAGTACTCCTGAAAGCCTGTCATTCAGTTCGATACCCCCTTGAGGGGTGCTCTTTTTAGTACCCCCTTGAGGGGTGCTCTTTTTAGTGCTCGTTTGACGGGTATAAAAAACAAGAAAATGGAAAGTGTTTTCAAAGCTAACAACTTGAAAATACTATCAAGGCACTTACACCCTCAAGGGGCATTGAAAAGAATCCCGGCTTACATTCCGTTTACCGGGGTTAGCTGTAAGCTCTTACATATTTCCTCGATCCTTGGCAATTGACTGCAAAAGTCGAATTGTGTACAATCGAACGGCTTGTTCATACATTACGCAGACGATAATTTTGAATTGCCGGGAACGAAAAGTGCCGGGGCGATAGATACAGGGGTGGGCTATGAATTCAGTTGTGAAAGTCGGTATGACTCTCAATTATGTGATTGATTCCAGCTGTTCGAAATACAAAGATAGACCTGCCATAGGAATGGCGATGAAAGAGCCTCTTTCCTATGGCGATTTCCATGAAAGTATTTTTGCCGTCGCTGCGCGTCTGCAGGACGAGGGAATTGGAAAAGGCGATTATGTTGCAATTCTCGGCGAGAATTCTCAAAACTGGGGAATAGCCTACCTCGCCATTGTTCGACTGGGAGCCGTTGCTGTACCAATCCTTCCCGAGCTGCCGGAAAGTGATGTCCATCATATTCTCAATGAGATGCAGGTCAAAGCACTGTTCACTACTCAGAAGCAGATTGAAAAAATTTATGAGCTGCGCAAAGAGTTGAAGGGACCGGTCATCACGCTGGATGACTACAATGGGGAGATAAGTGTGGTAAATGTTGTTACTTTTTCAAGCTATCTTGAGGAAGCTCTGAGCTCGTTTAGGATGAGCCAGGATCCCCCTGTTTTCCCGTCGGTAGCTGAAGATGACCTGGCTTCTGTTTTATACACCTCTGGAACATCCGGTTTTTCCAAAGCTGTCATGTTGACCCATAAAAATTTGACAGCAAACGCCTATGCAGCGGCAGGGCTGAAAGAGATCAAGCCGGGATCAGTTTGGCTGTCTATTCTCCCTATGTCGCATACCTATGAATTTACCTGTGGTTTCATTTTGCCACTGTTATGTGGTGGTCGCATTGCTTACGCTGGTAAAACTCCGACTCCGGCTATCCTGCAGAAATTATGTGCTTATGAAAAACCTTTTGCAATCTTTGCTGTTCCCCTCGTGCTGGAAAAGATATACAAAAAAAGGGTCCTGCCCCAGATTGAAAAGAGTTCTCTTTTGACAGGGGTATGTAAGTTCGGTGTGGGGAGACGGTTCATTCACCGCAAGATTGGAAAAAAACTGCTCGCATTTTTTGGTGGAAACCTGCAGCTGATGGGGGTTGGTGGAGCTGCGCTCAATCCTGATGTGGAAAAGTTCCTTTATGAAGCTAACTTTCCATATCTTGTCGGCTACGGGATGACCGAATCAGCCCCTTTGATCGCGGGCGGGCCGGCAGGAGATAAGACGGTTGCCATCGGATCGACGGGTAAACCGATTCCCGGTGTTGAGGTGAAAATAGTCAAGCCAGATCAGGAAACAGGTATAGGTGAGATAACCGTCTGTGGCGCCAATGTAATGAAGGGGTATTACAGCGACGAGGAAAGCACTGAGACAGTGTTGACGAAAGACGGATGGCTCTCCACCGGAGACCTTGGTTTTATCGATAAAAAGGGTAACCTGCATGTTTGTGGCAGGTCAAAGAATGTGATTGTTCTCGCCAATGGAGAAAATGTCTATCCGGAAGCAATAGAGCATAAACTTAACGCCTATCATTGGGTTGTTGAAAGTCTGCTTATAGAAAACAACGGACAGATGGAGGCCTGGGTATATCCTGATTATGAATTTATTGATGATCAGACTGCTGGCAGTTCTCGTGCTGATAGGCGTGCATATATTGAAAATCTCCTTGATTTGATGCGAACGGAATTGAATGGACAACTCCCCAAGTCATCCAGGCTGGCAAAGGTTTTCGAGCGGAGAGAACCTTTTATAAAAACAGCGACCCATAAGATCAAGCGTTATCTGTATGACGAACATGCCATATTGGGGTAGATGAGTTCTCGTTTTAAAACTTGGCTCAAGGCCCTTCTGCACTGTTATCCCCTGAAGAGCACTTCTCCTGCCAAAGCCTAACTGCCTGACAAAAAAATGATGATTATCACAAAACAGCAAAAGACAATTTGTCCACTGG
>WTAT01000365.1 GCA_013139415.1 Desulforhopalus sp. | reverse complement strand
TTCAAGTTTTGAATGGCTGTACTAATACTCTGCAATTACAGAAGCTACCGCACCAATAGTTGAATTTGGGATGTTGCTACTCAAGTTTGAACCTCCGCAAGCCTAACATGGAATTCTGCTGATCTGTATAACACCACGAATTGAGTATTATACAGAAAGATGGCATCGTTTTTGAGACCTTCATCGAGGTCCTTCCAAAGTCCATATATTTCCAATTTATCCTGACCATAGCGACTAACTACATATTCAAAAAATCATGCAGTCTCTTGACGGCATATCCGACGTTCTAGTTACCACAATGTATCATCAAAAAATAACAGAACTTCGATAGCCAGCGAACAGTACCAACAAGTTGTTATGATAACAAATGATTTCTATTGAAAAGATGAGGATCAAGAGGGGGATTTGCCTGACTGAACAGGAAAAGAGCGAACATGGTCAGGACGAGAGCTAATATTGTATGGCGGTTTGGAGGCAAGAAAATGTCAATATGTCAACCATCTCTACAACGATTAGTAAAGAGATATTCTTGTACGCTATTTTGGCAATCGGCAAGAGCGGGTTCGTCCAAACGCCACTTTTGCCGATTTTAAATGCGGTAGAGATCGTAAATTCTTGACCAAAAAGTGCTAATACGAACCACCGATGAGCGGGAGTTCCTTGTCGATGGCGAAATATACCAAAAATGTTGGTTCCTCATTGTCATCAGTATATTTGCGGCGTTTAATCTTGTTGATCAATGCCGAGTCTTTATCTTCGCGAACTTTTCTTAGAAAAAGCCTCTTACCTTTGTAGCCAGCTCCTTCTTCCACGAAGAGAAAGGTCGCTGAGGAATTGGATTTAAGGTTGTGATGGGTCAACCGGTCGCGCATAATAAAGGCCAATGTCCCCTCCTCGAGGAAATGAGGAGATGAATAGATTGCTGCATCCACTTTGCCATCGCTATCGGCAGTAGCCAAAACGCCGATCCCTTTAATGCTTTCGAAATATTCTTGTAATTTTTTCATGGTTATCCTTTTGTGTAGTGTGTTTATTGTGCCTGTTACAAGAAGAGAAGAGCATTTCCACTATGAAAGTAGCACGTCCTTCCCCGTAATCAGGACTCCTTTTTGTAACAGGTGGTATGAGTTCTAGAAGTTCCCCTCACATCGGCTTAATTACCGCCATTTGTGGTATTTTTTCCCGGCTGACCTCAACCGGGCTATGGCAGCACTCAACCGTTGCCAAAAAATACCATGGTCAAGGGTAAAACCGGAATGGCTCCTAAGAAGGTAAGGCATCGTTTGGAATAAAAAAGCTCCCATTGTTTTCAACTATCAACCTGGAGTTCATAATTACTAGCTCTCCGAGATCTGTGTTCAAAACCAGACGGCTTTGTCTTTCTGTTTCTGGCAGATCCTCTATATTTCCAATCAGTCTGTACATAGTGAATCGCGCCCATGGTGGGAACGCAGACTTAGACGCAACAGCGTCGATACTACAGGCGTTCCCACGTTGGAATGTGGGAAATGATTATGATTCGGTTGTGAAGGAACGACTTCTTACTATATTATATCTTGGCTGTTATGGTCGTGGTTGGAACGTTGGAGCGTTAGGGTTGGGTTCCAACGCTGGAACGTGGAAACGATAACGAACGATAACGAGGAGTCCACCTTTTTGAAAAAAGGTGTTTAGAACTGCCATTTTTTTGGGCGCAGTGGTTTTGTGATCAGATAGGAGACGAACCGTCTGACGACAGACGGTCATGTATCAGCGTTTCCTGAAAAAGGATGTTATACGCTTTGCGTATTTTTTGCATAAAGGAGAGTAACCATGGCTCGTCTTGAAAAATATTCAGAAGAAGAGAGAAACCATCTTTTGTCTCTGCCTTGCCCGAGGTTTGAATCAACCCCTTTTGTCACCGGTCCGCCTCTTTCTGAAAGGAAAATAGCTCTTATTTCAACCGCAGGTCTCCATCTTCGCAGTGACCGCCCCTTTGGTCTTGGGGCATCTGATTACAGACTTATTCCAAAGAAGACACCAACGAACGATCTTGTCATGAGTCATATCTCGACAAACTTTGACCGCACTGGTTTCCTGATGGATGTCAACCTCGTCTTTCCCCTTGACCGTCTTACCGAGCTGGCAGAAATAGGATTTATCGGATGCGTTGCAGAATATCATTATTCTTTCATGGGGGCCACCGACCCCAAAGCCATGAAAGAAACGGCAGAAAACCTTGCTGAAATAATGAAAAAGGACGGAGTTAACGCAGTTCTCCTTGTCCCTGTCTGACCTAATTGCACGCGCGCAGTTGGCGGGCTTGCTCATTATATAGAAGAAGCGGGAATCCCCACTACCCAGATAAGTCTCATCAGGGAGCACACTGAAATAATCAAGCCTCCAAGGGCATTATGGGTCCCCTTCGATCTTGGCAGGCCCCTTGGGGTTCCCAATAATAGAGAGTTTCAAACATTAGTTCTCAAGCATGCACTCAGCTTACTTGAATCCATAAATGGACCTGTGCTTGAAGACTTTCCAGATGATGCCCCGGCTATGTTGGACCAACCCTTACAGGTCGCCTGCCCGGTGAGTTTCAGTACCCAAAAAGCGGCCCTCTCTTCGACAGAAAGTCTGCTGGATTCATTTTCAACGGAATTTTCTCAGATGACGACTTGGTATGATGTGGCCCTGTCCAAAAACAAAAGGACGACCACAGGGGTTTCAGGTCTTCTCCCTGAAGAGGCAGCAGAATTCATTTCTGCCTTTGTAAAAGGCGAGGACGCAATGAAAAGAATCAAAAACATTTCACTTCCAGATAGCCTTCGCATGGTAGCAGAAGATATCAAAGCAATTTATTTTGAGGGGGTTTCTGCTCAGCCCGGGCAACCAACAGACAGCAAAACCCTGGCCGACTGGTTCTGGGGTGAGACATATGCGGCTCTGGTCATCAATGAAGTCAGAAAAAAAAGTCTCAAGGACGACTCAAAGAAGATGAAGCTTCTTGGATCCTTGCTCCTGATACCAAGAAACCAAATGCACAGATTTAAAAAGTAACACCTGGAAGCCATAAGTCCTGCAAACCTTCGGACGGAATCAGATTCCGGGGCATCAACCGGGGACAGGCACCAACCGGGGACAGACCACGGTTTCCTTAACATGGTCAACATATTTCCAATAAATATTGCCTCACTTAAAATCTTTCAAAATCAAGAACACCAGTAGACTCCTCAACCAACTCTTAGTTTTTGTTGCAACAACAGGCACGTTACACTCAAATGACGTAAAAAAAACCATTACCCTTTCAGAAAAATGATTTCTTTCCATTGGTTGGTAGGGGGATTTTTTGTTACAGAACTTTTGGGTCTGAGTACATTGATGGAAGCATCTTGCATGTATTGTTTTTTTGAAGGTCGATTTTTAGTACCCCCTTGAGCTGGTCATTATACACACATAGCACCGGAGCTGCTAAGGCGAGTTAGGGCTTGGGGTAGTATCGTCCTTATGGGTAGATGGTATACATCTCCGTCGCAGTATCCAGTCGTTGCAGACCGCGCCAAAGTACTTGAGCGCCCCGGGTGGCCGTCGTGTTTTCTGCCGAGATGACCGCCCATAGCACCAACCATGCGAATTGCTTCATTCAAAGTTGGCGGTTCCGGTGGAGGCACTGGCTTCTTTGAAGTATAGCAGCATAGGGCCTGCCATTCTTCATCCTGAAAGAAAATTGTGCATGGAGCATCGGGATTTTCTCGGCCCAACATCGTAAGATGAAATATTCGCCAGGCAACAACCATATCTATAGCAAGGCAGGTTTCAATACGGTCAGCATCACCAAGTTGGCGGTCTTTGATTTTGCAGCCACTTTTCAAAGTCCGATGATAGACTTCGATCCCCCAGCGCTTTGCATACCACTCAACCCTCTGCCTTGCGTCTTTAAAGTTATTTGTCGGAACGGTTGTGATGAGCAGCCATTCTATAGGAGCAGCCACTGACTCGTCAGGTTTACACTCTATAGTATATACCGCCCATGCTTTGACAGGTTGCTCTTTGTTTCCGAAACGTTTTGGTGGGGTCAATTCCACTTCGGCAAAACTTATGTCAACCATAGCGTCTCTCGCCTTTCTAGATCCGCTGTGGGGTATATGAATCTGCAACGATCCGGCTATTTCTTGTTTCGCCATAAAGTCCCATAACTTCTCCTGATCAACTTTGCGCTTTCGGGCTTTATTCGAGCGAACAAGCAACTTGGGACCATTGATATCTTTTGTCGCTTCAGCAAACAGCTCATGTATATCTGCTTCTCTGTCGCCTACACTCACTAGCATTGTGTCTGGACAGAGTTTCTGTATTTCTGCCACACGCTGATAACTGCGCAGCCACTTCATACTTTCTTTTTGTTCGATTGGCGTGTTGGCTCTGTGTGGTTTTTTATCAATATCATGGGGATCACGCGCCCAGCACTGTGCATCAAGAACCCCGAGAGGGGTGCCATCTTCTGTAAATGCCAGAGTGTCGTGGAGAATAAGGCCGGTATTTTTGTCACTCACCGTGTTGATCGGCCCCATTCCTTTGGTCATAGGATGGTGGGTGTAGTTGAGTGTGGAAGTGTCTTGTGGCGCAAGTACCACTTGGTGCTCACGAATACGTTCGATGGTAGCCTCGGTGTGAGCCGTCAGCAGCAGGTCCATGTTTACTTTTTTATTTTTCATGAATCGGTATGTCCCGACAGTACCGGCATGTGTGCCGCAGGCTTCTGGAATGTTGGCCTGTGGCTTATTATAAAAATCTTGCGCAATTGTGTAAAGTCGCTGCTTCAGTCGATTGTCGTAGATCCGTACGCTGCCAAATTCCTGCTCAGCCCAGTTGGCAGGGGACTCGGCGCCAGCAGAATCTCCAAGTCTGATTTCCGGTTCAGCGCAAAGTGTGGTTTGCCAATTAGAAACAAGAGGATAAAGAAGGATTTCTTTTTTTATCCCGTCCCGTCGCCCGGAACTCAAACCAACAGGTTGCCAGTTGGCAGCCCGGTAACATGTCCCACGAAACCTGCTAGGATCCACAAAAGTTTCAACAAGCACTGGTCGAATATTGTATTTCTGCTCCCAGTCATCAGCCAACCTGTCACATACCAAAGAAAGAATATGGGATGCAAGATTTTTGACCTTGATAGTTGGCAAAATAAGGAAGCGATTGTTACTGATAATGCTTTGTAGGTTTGTTCTACGGGCAGTGTCAGACCAGCCAATATAGCTGTCACGATCCTTCATGGCCCATACAGCAGAACTAAAAGACAATGCTCCAAGGTAACCCTGCGAACTTTTAACAACATAACGTATTTGCGCTCCGCACAGCGGTCCGCTGCCAAGATAATGATAATCATCGAGGAGAGTACGCCATACTTTAGAATCATTACAATATCTACTCGTTACCGGCATCACAGTGATATCGTCAACGTCTGCAAGGTCACAACTTAAACTCGGGACTGAAAAATTCCTATATGGTACAGTGGTGCCCGAGAAAGAAAACTTGTTAACATTTTCGGGTAATGCTAAAACACCTCGCCGATTCAGTTCAACTAACGCCTTACGGCAAGACATGTCCTGTAGCTTGCCATTGGGTGCACGCCAGTTTAACCAGTCACAAATTTTGGTTGACAGACGGCGGCGAGAGATGTCGGGTTCAGCCGCAAGGGTAAGCTGGATCCGATCGAGTAAGTTTGTTGAAAATTCTTGGCCACATATTCGCATAGCCATAGGATGCCATGGAATCCCCCCTGTGCCAAGTGTGTATAATGACCAGCCTCAAGGGGGTACTGAAAAGAGTACCGTCGAGCGGCATTAAAAAGAACACCCCTCAGGGGGGTATTGAACAGAACACCCCTCAGGGGGGTATTGAACAGAATGACAGGAAATCTGGAGTAAGGCATTAAATTGTGTCTAAGTAGTGTGGATGTTCTACTGCCTGTATCGCATACAGGTTCAAATATGGTTTGAATGTGAATGGTGGTCCTTCTATGTGGCATCTGCTCCGAAAGTTCTTTGAATTTGATCTTTTTGTGATACAAGGAAGGTGCGTTACTGCTGGAGTGATTACAACTTACTCTGGTCAGTTGAAATAAAAATAAGATTTTTCCATTTCTGATTGGATAATTGCATCGTTCAATAAAACAAGATCGTACAGGAGTTGTATAAATAGACAGAAACAAGATAAGGGATTGCGAGTAAAAACCGCAATCCCCTCTTGGCATTGGTGCCCTCGGCAGGAATCGAACCTGCGACACCAGGATTAGGAATACTTGGTTCACTGATTGCCTGAACCCGGCAATAAACAGTTATGTCAATCTGGAACAGGGAACAGCTCCAGCCTTAAGGAATCTGACTATCACCAGGCAAACCTGATTGTGCCATGATCTGAGGATATTCCTCTAGTTAACGAAACCCTTCCTGACATCTGCCTTCATTCTTTTTGTTGTTTTTCTATGCCAGGGCTTGGCTATCGGTAAAAAGATTGCTATATTCGCGACTTATTTTTCCAGGTACCGGCTGGTATTCAAGCCACCCGACAAGCTGCTAACACCCCACAAGGGGGTACTCAGTTTAGTCCCCCCTTGTGGGGGATAAGTGCCTCGAAGGTCTCCCTACGTTCGCTATCTGGAGGTTACTTTATGTTCCTAATTCCAAAACACTCTTCAGATTTCTTGTTTTTTTTGACAGAAAATCTGGAGTAAGGCACTAATAAAAAACTGATAAGAGGATTGCAATCATGTTGAAATTATACCGGCAGGAGGCTGACAGGCGACAGGCCCTCAATCTTCCTCCACTTCCGTTGACCCCCGAACAGACACGCGAAATTACCCTGCTTCTCCAAGAAGGGGACAATGAGAGTTCCTTTCTCCTTGACTTGCTTGAAAGCAGGGTCGAACCAGGGGTGAGTAAATCCGCCCAGGTGAAGGCTGGATGGTTAAAGGATATTGCGATGGGTCGGGTGAAGGTCGAGCTTATCGATCCGGAACAGGCTATTTCAATGCTTGGACAGATGGGCGGCGGATATAACGTTACGGCGCTGGTTGAGCTGTTCGCAGTTGAATCTCTGGCTCCATTTGCTGCCAGTGCACTGAAACGGTTAACCAAAATTTATGATGGTTTTGACCGTATCGCGGAACTCGCAAAAACTAACCCCCAGGCAAAGGATGTTATTGTTTCCTGGGCGAAAGCGGAATGGTTTACCGATTCCCCCCCGCTCCCTGAATCGATTGAGCTTACAGTATATAAGGTGGATGGGGAGATTAACACTGATGATTTTTCCCCAGGCAACCAGGCGCAGTCCCGGGCCGACATCCCTTTGCATGCCACTTTTTTCGGGATCAGTCGTTTTCCAGATGGAATTGAAACTATAGCCCGTTTTCGTAGCAGTAATAAGCAGGTGGCCTTTGCTGGCGATGTAGTTGGTACCGGCTCTTCCAGAAAATCGGCGGTGAATTCTCTTTTATGGCATGCAGGGGAAGATATCCCTTTTGTACCCAATAAAAAAACCGGCGGCGTGGTGCTTGGTGGTACCATGGCTCCCATTTTCTATGCCACTGCCCGGGATGCGGGAATTTTGCCTGTTGAATGCGAGGTGGAAAAGCTTGCCACCGGCGATACAGTGACTTTTGAGCCGCAGAACTGGACACTCAAAGATCAGGATAATAATCTTATTCCCATGAAAGACGCTCCCACCACCCTCCTTGATGAATACCGGGCAGGTGGACGGCTTAACCTGATTATTGGTAAACAGTTAACCCGCTTGGCTTGCGAATGTCTGGATGTACCTTTTCCTGAAATATTCAAGGAAATTAAAAACCCAGAGCCGAAGCCGGGGCAGGGCTACACCCTTGCCCAAAAGATGGTGGGCCAGGCCTGTGACGTTGACGGCATTTTGCCCGGCACGGTCTGTGAACCGAAGATGACCACCGTGGGATCCCAGGACACAACGGGACCGATGACCATGCAGGAAATTGCCGAGTTGGCCTGTTTACACTTTAAAGCTGATCTTTTTATGCAATCGTTTTGCCACACTGCCGCCTATCCAAAGGCTTCCGATTTTTCCAGATGGCAGATAATGCGTGAAACCACCGTTGATTGTGGCGGGGTGGCTCTGCAACCGGGGGATGGCGTTATCCACCCATGGCTCAACAAGATGCTGGTACCAGATAGTGTCGGTACCGGCGGTGATTCCCATACCCGGTTCCCCCTGGGGATCTCTTTTCCGGCTGGCTCCGGGCTTGTTGCCTTTGCTGCGGCACTTGGTTTTATGCCAATGGAGATGCCCCATTCAGTTCTTGTCCGCTTTCACGGTAAGCGTCGACCTGGAATAACGGTTAGGGATATGGTCAATGCTATCCCTTACACGGCAATTCAACAGGGGCTTTTGACCGTTTTGAAAAAAGGTAAAAAGAATGTTTTTGCCGGGACAATTCTTGAAATAGAAGGCGTCGATGACCTGAGCGTTGAAGAGGCCTTCGAACTTACCGATGCGTCGGCCGAACGGAGTGCCGCCGGTTGTACGGTCAGCCTGCCGGTGGAGACGGTGGTTGCCAATGTTAAACAGAATATTGCCCTGCTCAAGTCACTGGTAGAGGATAATTATAATGACCGCGACTGTCTGGTACGTCGAATCGCCGACCTTGAAGCGTGGCTTGAGAAGCCGAGTCTCTTAAGAAGAGATGAAGATGCAGAATTTGCTGCGATTATTGACATTGATCTGGCGGAAATCACCGAACCCATTCTGGCCTGTCCCAACGATCCTGACGACGTTCGGCTGCTCAGTGAAGTCGCCGGAGATAAAATCGACGAGGCCTTTATCGGCTCCTGTATGACCCATTTAAGCCATTTGCAGTCGGCTGCTCGTCTTCTGGCCGATGAACAATACGCTGAGGCAAGGTTGTGGATGGCGCCGTCTACCCGTATGGACCGTGATGCAATACAAAGGGAAGGGGGGCTTGCTGTTTTTGCCCAGGTGGGAGGACGGATCGAGATTCCCGGATGCAGCCTGTGCATGGGGAACCAGGCCCGGGTGAGACCAGGGACAACGGTCATTTCGACTTCCACCCGTAATTTTGACAACCGTATAGGAGACGGCACCAGGGTCTATTTAGGTTCAACCGAACTGACCGCCATCAGTGGCCTGAAAGGGGTTCTGCCTACGGCGGAAGAGTATTTTGCTTTCCTGGCTAAAAAGAAGCAATAGTCACAGGAGAGGTTTTTCGGTACGGGTCAGGGGGTTGAGTGGTTGTTCTCACCCAATTGCCTGACTCGGGTGGTATTCTCAGTCCTGCCTCCCGGATACAGGTGCTCAGCTCAGTCAGTGCAGTTTCTTTCTCTTTGATTACCTTTGGTGCACCTCCCTTCAATTATTTTTACGGCACTGATTAGACCAGTGGTTCCTCCGATCCATTCAGCGAAGCGCAGAAGAAGGAGTCTGCGTCCAGAGTCTCTGGTAAAAGTGAGGATATGCGGCCTCCAGTCCCGATCGTGTTCTGGTTCTCCTAATGTTGTTAACAATTGACGTCGAATGACCTGCTTTGCATGGGAGAGCGTCCGCTGTCCGCCCACCTGGCCGGACCCGCCTTGCGCTTTATGTACTGGTAGATGGCGGTAAGGAAGGCCATGGCTACAAGGCCGTACTTCAGGTCGAGGGAAAAGATGACCCCCACGCAAAATAAACAGCCCAAGAGAATAACACCCCACAAGGGGGTACTCTTTTTAGTCCCCGTGCTTTGCGGGGATAAGTGCCTCGAAGGTCTCTCCACGTTCGCTATCTGGAGGTTACTTTAAGTTCCCCTTTTCAAAACACTCTCCAGATTTCTTGTTTTTTACGACAGGCTTTCAGGAGTAAGGCACTAAGATATTTGTTGAACCATCTGAAACGTGGGCGAAATGATGGGCTTTCGGTATGGGCTTCATACCAGGTGGGGTTTATTGCGTATCCATTGTGTGTTAGGAAAATATGAAGGCGGGTTGATGAACTGATATAATGTACTGATGCAAATGGACTCTGTCATCCGCTTATTCCATTGCCTCGGTTTGCTGATAACGTTAGTATAAAATTATCCAACTTTAGAGAGGGTGATGCGATGAAAAAAGAATACAATTATACCCTGACTGTCCCTCTGGGTGAAGTCGAAGAAGCAGAGGAAATCCTTGAGGAGGCCAGGGCTGATAATCCGCAGATGAGACTCAGCAGAAAACCGGACAGGGGAGAAAACGCCCGGTTTTATCTTTGTTTTCCTTACGCAGGATCCCGTACTGATCTCCGTTTTCAGAAGTGGTTCACCACCCGGAACAGGAAAAATTGGGACCTTTTCGGACCTAATTACGGAGTTTGGGGATTGGCCTGATTGGTCAGGTTAGATCGCAGGACAGTTTCGATCTCTTGACTGAGCTTATCGGGGTGAATCGGCTTGGAGATATAGCCATCCATTCCTGCAGCAAGACATATTTCCCGATCACCTTTAACCGCGTAGGCGGTCATCGCGATGATAGGTATATGCCTATCTGTGCTTTTTTCCTGCCGACGAATGGCTCTGGTTGTTTCATAACCGTCGAGTTCAGGCATCTGGATGTCCATGAGAACCAGATCAAAAACGGTGTCTTTTAATATATCCATGGCCTGGATACCGTTTTCGGCAACTACAACCTTCCAACCCTCACGCTCCAGTACGGTGACCGCCAGGGTCCGGTTAATATATTCGTCTTCCACAAGGAGAATTTGCAGTGGTTTTCCGCTGAGTTTGGCTCCCGTAGAATGTGGAGACGTTTCCTCGGCTGTTTTCTGAACAATGGTCTTTGCCGGTGCAACCGAGAACTGGAGTGTAAAAGAAAAGGTGGTTCCTACCTCCGGCTTACTTTTGACAAAAATTTTACCCCCCATCATTTCCACCAGTTCGCCGGCTATGACAAGGCCGAGACCTGTCCCACGCTGGTTGGAGTTTCGGGTTGTGCCGAGTTGGCTGAATGCCTTGAAGATATTTTTTATTTTTGTTTCCGGAATTCCTATGCCGGTATCCCGGATCTGAAAACGAAGATCTACAGGACTGTTCTGTCCATCATGGTGGTTTTTCTGTTGGTAGACAGTAAGCGTGACCTTTCCTGTTTTGGTGAATTTTACTCCATTTCCAACCAGGTTTATAAGAATCTGGCTCAGCCTGCCCGCATCTCCAAGCAACATGTCCGGAATATGCTCATCACAATCAACTGTGAGATTTATGTTCTTTCTCAAGGCACTTATGGCAAGGATCTCAAGGGCTCCGGCGATGGTTCCACGCAGACTAAAGGGAGCTATGTCAAGCTCAAGTTTACCGGCTTCTATTTTGGAAAAATCAAGAATGTTATTGATAAGCTTGAGTAATCTTTGTCCAGAACTATGAACCATTTCCAGATAGGATCGATTTTGCCCGGAAATTTTGGAACGTAAGACAAGATCCGTCATTCCGATAATCCCGTTCATGGGAGTACGTATTTCGTGGCTCATGTTGGCGAGAAAGGTGCTCTTGTTTTTCTCGGCCCGTTCCGCCCGTTCCTTTGCTATTTTAAGCTCGTCGACGGCCCGTTTTCGGTTCAGAGCATCACCAATATGGCGGGCTACAAAGGCCATGAGTTCCTTATCTTTTTCCGTATAGATGACTTTGCTGTAACTCTGAATCGCCACGGCACCAGTGAAATGATCTACAAAAAATGGTGCACCCAGCCAGGAGTAGGGGCGTGTTCCAACACATTCAATGCCCTGTTCCCGGCAGATTTTGTCAAAATTTGTCGGTGTGAGCAGGAGCGGTTGGCGGGTTTTCAGTAAATAGCCGGTTATAGAACATTTCTCCTGGTCCAACTTTAGTTCCATGCCTTGGAAATGGGTGTCGTTTTTATCGATAAAATAGGGAAAATTTATATATTTACCATCCTTATGATCTTCCACCAGGGCGATAAAAAAATTCCGGGCGTCGATTAAACAATCGACTTTTTGATGGAGCTTGGCATAGAGGTCAGTGATATTTTCCGAACAGTGGGCCTGTTCACTGATTTCATAGAGGGCTGTTCTAAGTCGATCCGAGTATTCCAAAGCATGCATGGATTCTTTCAGTTGCTGGATCGTTCCCATGCTTTTCAGCCGGGATCCGATAACTGCAGCGAGGGTTTGGATTGAATCGAGAAAACCGGGAGTGAAGGAACAGGGGCTGGGGCTGCCGAGATAGAGCAGGCCGGACAGCTCCGGGCCATCCTGGATTGGTACAAGGAGGTGCGTACTGTTGTCTGTTGCGGTGAGAAAAGGAGTCGGTTGAGGTTGGCTGAGGAGTTCTGCCGGATATCGTGTTTCCGCAAGCTGCCTGATTACAGGGTGATCTCCGAGAATTGTTTCAGGAACACGTTTTTGCCTGTCTGCGGATTGATCCTGGAACTGAGACGGGAGAAAGTTGCCGGATAGTTTGTCCGCAAAATATATTTCTATGAAAAAAGGCCAAAGCTTTGGGAAAATATTCGCACGCAGAAAAACCGACAGCAGATCAATGGTATCGGTTGATCGTTGGCCAATGGTCAGTTCTTGGACAAGCTCAAGAATAGGAGGTGTGGGAGCAGTGTGAAGGCTCTTAGTAAAATCTTGCATAAAAGTACAACATAACCGGTTAGTGTTGCCTCAAAAAATTCGGTCAAGACAAGGGCCTTTTTCTCATTGTTTCTACTGTTACATATAAAATTATATCAGAAAATAATGATGAGATGAAGGAAGCGGCATAACTTTCTTGAAAATAATTGCTGATGGTGTCGTAAAAACTCTTCATCTTCTTCGTTGTTGCAAATTTCGCCATCATTACGACGTACCCTAGTACGCCGAAATAATAGCGAAATTCACACGCCTCAAATATGAAGTTTTTCGAAGTCTGCGCTTATCTACTTAACCATCTCCGATTTGAGGTTTTTACGAGTTTGTCATTGCTTAAAATGCAGAAAGAGCCCACACGATATGAGTTTAGTGCCTTACTCCTGGAAGCCTGTCATAAAAAACAAGAAATCTGGAGAGTGTTTTGACATTAGGAACTTAAAGTAACCTCCAGATAG
>WTAT01000563.1 GCA_013139415.1 Desulforhopalus sp. | reverse complement strand
AGGCTACCGGCTTGAAACTCGGTTTGTTTTTCAATTTTTGCAAAGAGCGGGTTGAATCCATACGATTAGTTGTTTAGCCACGAATTACACGAATGATCACGAATGTTTTTTCTGTTTTTTCATTAGTAGGCGGGAATCTAGTTATTTCAGCACGTTCTGGATCGAAGTCTGCGCTTATCTCCCGCCTACGCGGGAATGACGGTACAGCGAGGTTTTTACGAGATTGTCACTCTTTAAAGCCTGTCAAAAAAACAAGAAATCTGGAGAGTGTATTAAAATTAGAAACTTAAAGATACCACCAAGGCACTTATGCCCCTCAGGGGGGCACTGAACTGAGCACCCTCAAGGGGGTATTAGACCTGATGTCTCATACGTTTAACAGCAATACCATGGAGGAATCTGACCAATATATAGGTGACGATCAGTGAAAAAACAATCCTACCCCACAAAATTCCACCGAATTTTCCACCAATGGCCGCCATTACCAAGGTGTCTTCGACCAGGCCGTGGCAAAGTCCCATCAGGGCCATGGAATTAAAGACCTCCTCCCTGGTCATCTTACCGGTACTGGTCTCTCTAATTATCAGTGCCCCGCCGTAGCCAATGCCCATGATCATACCCACGACGGTAATCGGAGCTGCCCTGCGACCCATTCCGAAAAACGGCAGAACCGGGGCCAGGATCTTCTCTAACAGCGTCAGGAGGCCAATAAATCTAAAGATTCGCATACAAAGGACTATACTAAAAATTATCAGAATTATCAGTCCCTGGTTCTGGAGCAGTTCCACCCCCCACTGCAGAAGATCCCCTGATTCGGCAGTAGCTTTGAACAGTAATCTGGCCTTTTCCTGCCAAATATGAAAACCAAGACAAATCTGATTAAGAAGAAAGGCATAGACGACAGCGCCAATTAGCCGAAGAAGACCAATCGGAATAAGATTTGCCCCCGCCCGCTTACTGACACTCAGCTCAATCGGCAGAGAATGGGCGATGAGCATTGCTGAACAAAGCACTGTTATTTGGCTGGTAGTTAACTCAAGCCCTGGTGCCAGAGCGGCAAAAACAGCAATACCTCCATATAAATTTGTGAGCATTGCTGTGGCCCAGACCAGACCGAGGGAGCCGGGGAGACCAATGATACTCATCACCGGTTCAAGAAACATACTGAGATAGGCAATCAGTCCAAATTCTTCAAGTATTTTGGTTATAACGGCTACCGGAATGGTTATTCGAATCAGCTCCCAACTGGTCAACCATGTTTCACGGATAAGTGACGCCACCAGTCCTTTCAACCTTTCGTTGTATTTTAAATTAGTGCTAGTCATTTAAAGTTGCTGCGTTCTTTGCAGGATAGCTCAGGCTATTGTTTTTGATCCGTGCTTATTGTTGCCCAGCTTCTTTGGAGTATAAAGCTGACAAATAATGCCAGAACTCTCATAGACCAATCGGGCAGGATTGGTTCTGCTTTTAAAGGCCATAGCCCGACAGCCATACGGCCTGGCAGGATCGTGGGTGATAAAATAATTTTTACATTTCAAACAGTTGGGTAGTTCCACTTTCATCGTTGTTTCCTATCGAACAATTCCCTGACCTCGATATATTTTTAGTGCCTTACCCCTCAAGGGGGCACTATACTGAGTACTCCTGAAAGCCAGTCATTCAGTTTAATACCCCCCTGAGTGGTGCTCTTTTCAGTGCCCGCTTGACGCGGTATAAAAAACAAGAAATCTGGAGAGTGTATTAAAATTAAAAATTTAAAGATACCACCAGATAGCGAACGTAGGGAGACCTTCGAGACACTTATACCCTCAAGGAGGTACTAAAAAGAGTCCCGGCTTATTTTCCCGTTTACCAGGGTTAGCACTATGAAAGCTGAGCTCTCTGTCGTCCAAGCCCAAAAGCAGCACTGCCAGCCAGGATAGTCAGACAACCGATACCTACAAAACTGATTGCCAGACTATAATGGTCACCAACAACACCTATACCCAGGGGAATGGCTCCGCCACCAAAAAGAAAGGCAAGAGGTATGCACAACGAGATGGCAGCTCCCTGTGCCTCTTTGCCGCCTAATTGGGAGAGTACGGCAAACCCGGAGGGAAAGAAACAGACAGCTATCATTGGTTGTACTATCACAAAAGCCAGCAGCGGATAACCTGTAAAAACACCAATAGGTATCGTTAGAAAGCCGGCAATCAACAGGACACTCTTCATTACTATGGCGTTACCGAATCGATCACCAAACCAGCCGGCAACGAGGGGCATAAACACAGAACTGACCCTGGAGAGAGCCACCAGTCTGTTAGCCGCCTCCTGATCCATGCCATGTTCCGCCACCAGGTAAAGTGGCAACATGGCATAAATACCAAGGGTTGAACAGATGGCAAATGAAAAAAGGAGCACCATCAACCAAAACTGAGGAATGACCAAAAGACGAAAGACCAGAGAAAAATCCATTCTCTTTTCTTTCGAACTATTCCCACTTCCCATCACAGCATAAATAAGCCCCATGCATCCCAGAACAACACCCAGCAGTTGCAAACCTGCACGCCAGGACAAATAATGCAACATCAGACCGCAAAGTAAAGGTGCTGCCACGAATCCGATATTGGGTGCCAGTTCATGGACAGCCATTCCCCGTGCGAGATAAGACGGAGATACCAGTCGTGAAATAGTAGCCAGCCCAGATTGCAGATAAAGCCCCGCAGCGTACCCCAGGCAGAACAGCCCCATCCTCATCGTCACTACAGAAGTACAGAATCCGATCAAAAAGAGCATAACCCCAGATCCCGTAACAGAGACCACTATGGTCCACTTATGACCCAACCGGGAAGATACTGCAGCCGAGAACAAGATGGAAATAAAATAGCCGGAGGACATGACAAGAAAAAACGATCCTGCAACGGCATGGGCCAGATGCATATCCTGTTGTATTTCCGGCAACAATGGAGAAAAAATGATCCGTGAGATGAAATTTAGCAGAAAGACTGATGACAGCAACAGCAAAGCAGGAAGGTTTCGACGAAATGACGCTGCAGGATTCTCCCCGTCAACGGCCTCACCACTCATATACGAACCCCAGTGCCCGTTTGGTTTTTAGGGAAATCAAAAAACAGTAGTCTTCCAGCACCGGCTCCGGATGTAAACCCATCTGGTTCAGGATACTCGACGCCTACGATCCCACAGGTCGGTACATTGCCGAGATAGCTCCCGGTCAGATGCTCACCAAGCTCGGTCATGGTATAATTATGTCCAACCAGGAACAATACATCAACTTTCCTCAACAATTCATCTATCAGCTGAAGATGATACGAAAGTGAACCAAGATACAACTCATCGTAGTAATCGATATTTTTTTTGTTATACCCAGTCCCTTTTGCCATAGATATGGCTGTCTTTTTCGCTCTTTTTGCTGAACTGGCAACGATCAGATCGGGGCGAATCCCTGCTCTGTCAAGGCGTGCAGCCATTTCAGGACAATCCACTTTACCACGCTTATTGAGAGGTCTGTCAAAATCATCAAGGTCGGGATGAGACCAACTGGATTTGGCATGGCGAATAAGATAGAGTCGTTTCACAATCCGTCTCCTCGTTGTAATATTTCCTGCCAGAGTCTTTTATACTGTTCTGCGGTCGGCGACGCTTTGCCATCACCTCCGACCGGGTTACTTCTTCTGGCTAATCTTTTTCTTTCTAACACCCCACAAGGGGGTAGTGAAAAGAACACCCCTCAAGGGGGTACTAAAAAGAGTCCCAGCTTATTTTCCCGTTTACCGGGGTTAGAACCTTACAAGGGGTATTAATAAAAATCCTGGCTTTCTTGCCGTTTACCGGGGTCAGAAATGAAGAGCAAGACCATTCAATACCTCACAGGCGAATTTAAACATTCCTCCATACGCACGCAATCTTTTTAACAATGCTTCGGTAATTCCTTAGCACCTATTTCAATAGCCGATTGTGGTGTCGCCAAACCACGTACATTTTTCCACTAGCGTTGAAACAAAACTCGCCATACCAATAAAAATTTCCAAAGTATTTTTCCCAGCCAAATCAAACTTAACCATGCACACATAACCATGATTTTTTTTTTAAAACCTGAGACTTAAATACCAAGTTAGGATATATTGGAAATATGTGGACTTTCGGCCAAGATAATTTTTTACGTATATTGGCCGCAACCTTATCAGTCTATATACGTAATAAATCCTGTTTTTTCTTTTAAATTAATATGTTACCTGTACGTAATTTGAGTCGTTTAATGGCTCGTTGTCAAGGGTTTTCTTCAAAAATACAAACTGTCAATTGCCGTTCTCATCCCTGGTTCTTTAGGGTGCTTATTTCCCGCTAAAAATATGCTGGAATGATGTCAGGGGGAAGCCGACTTCATCATACCCGAATATAGTTATCGAATATCCAGAAATTACTACCAGCTATTGACAATGGACTCACGGGTGAGATTGCTCCATGTAATCGCCTATTTTCGAGATTTCTGAGTCTTCCCGCCCTACGGGAGGAGCTTCATATTGTCATGCCTCACCCATATTTTTCTTGTTGTCTCTCCCTCATTTCTTGCTATTAACCTGGAGGGTATTTAGATCTACATCCCCGCGAATGTTCGATCAACACTGGTACAGCAAGGTTAATTTGGTGCGGTAGTATAGGAAGATAGTATGTTGTCTTTCGGCGGACGGCAGCAGCACCTTGGCCTATTTGTCCGCCAGGTTAATAACCCAAGATCGTTTTCGTTGTAAATGTTTTCCCAATTCTGTTACTGTTATGGTGCTCACTCGGAGGATAGGGCAACGCTGGGGAGCGACCCGAGCGCCGCAGTGAGTGACTTGAGAATGGAAGGTCGAGCCATTTAGTTCGGCCTTTCTTCTTTCCATTCACAAGTCCTTAATGCGTTAAACCTACTTCCGGCGAGCGGAGCAAGCCGCAGATAATTTAACTCCTGTATCAGCTGTTAATTACTTTGTATCTTTTTCTTCCCTGCCAAGGAAAGTTGGCATCGTTTTTTAAATTAAATTGCTCGTCAGAACAAGCGATCATTGGCAGAGCGTATTCACACATTCATATCTCATTCCAATTGATTAGCTGAGGTTTTTTCCATTACCATTTCCATTGCTTGAAAGTAATCTCGCTGTGCCTTGAGGTTGGATAATTTGCTATAACGCTGGGTTGTCTTGATTCTCGTATGGCCAAGTATTTCCTGAATACTAACCAAGTCTGCATCGGCGTTGAGCAGCTGTGTTGCCATCGTATGCCGTAATCTATGGCAGGTGACGGCAACGCCACTTTTCCTGGCATAGAATTCTACCCGTTTTTGCATTGCCCGCACGGAAATTGGCTTTCCCTTGCAGCGGCCTTTCTCGGCTAAAAAGATTTGTTTCTCTTCTGTGATCGGTCGTGTCCTCAGGTACTCTGCTAACGCTACTCCAGCATCATTACTGATATAGACAATACGATCTTTGGCTCCTTTTCCAGATTTAACCAGAATCTGACTGCGCCTGTAATCAATGACATCAAGAGTAAGATTGGCTACTTCCTGCACTCGTAATCCGCAGCGTAGCATCAACATAAATATGGCACGGTCTCGGATATTTGAGATACTCTCAAGAAACAGCTCAACATCGCTATCATGCAAATACCGGGGAAGAGGATGTGGCTCACGAAGCATTAAACCTTTTATGACTGGATTCTCCAAAGGGATATTTTCTTCATCTTGTAAATAATCATAATACCCTCGAATGCTTGATAAATGACAGTTGATACTATGTGGTGCCATCCTTTTTTCAAGCAAATGATCGATATACATTTTCACTTCTGTTGGAGATGTCATTTCAATGGGAACTGCAACCCAGCTGCAGAATTGCTTCAACCTGTGCAGGTAATTTTTAATAGTGAGCTCCGAGTAATTCTTTCTCTTTAAAAACTGCCTGTAATTCAGAATTGACTCTGTCATGTTCATGATTCCCTCCTTTTTCAATAATAGCCATTGCTTTGAAGAATTCATTTTCTCTGGTTATGTTTGATACCTTGGCATATCGTAGAGTTATTTCAATAGATAGATGTCCAAGAAGCTGCTGCAGTACTTCCAGGCGTAATCCAGCATTGAGCATGTTGGTTGCAAAAGTATGCCGTAAAGAATGAAGGCTATATCCTCTATGCTCAAGACCAGTTTTCCGCAGAGCTTTTCGCATTATCATCCATGCCCCGACATGTGAAAGTTCTTGCCCTGCATATCCATAGAACAGATATTCACTGCCAGAGTCCCTGATCTCCAGCCACTTCTTGAGTGCTTGCTCTGCATCACTGCTGAAATATACAATACGTCCCTGGAAATTTTTCTCTCCCAGATACAACAGGATTTTACGTTCAGGGAGGATAATGTCAGCTATTTTAACTCTCAGTAGTTCTCCAATACGCATACCTGTGTGTAGTAATAACAGGATAAGAGCACGATCTCTCACGGGCGTAATGACTGCAAGAATTTGCTGTAGATCTTCTGCCGGGATTGCTCTTGGAAGTACTTCCGGTAACTTGATTCTGATCTTTTTGCGAAGAATATCCAAAGGTAATAATTTGTTATCAACCAGGTACCGAATGAAAGCGTACACCGTGAGCAGATAATTTTTCACAGAGGTCATTACTAAACCGCGATCATGCAGATGCTCAACATAATCAGCAATATCTTTTCGCGTAATATCCTCAATACTCAGCCGACCTAAATCCTGAATAAAGGACAAAAAAACTACGAGTATTCGGCCTGTCTGGCTGATGGTACTAATTGTTAAGTTACGGCGGTACTTGTCGCACACATGAGATATGGCATATTCGTAGCCTGGCAGATTGCCTTGCTCCAGATTATCAATAGCTCTGTTCAAAGCACGACGTCTCTTACTGGGCCGATAAACATAGAAAGCGCCTGCAGAAGGTGCGAACAGCTTTCGCATCGACACCGGATCTGATTTTGCGTGATCATGTAGCGGAAAAATGAAAGAGTGGTTTGATGATTGAACAGAATGGATCCAATCATTAGGGTAAAAACTTTCAAACAAATTTTGTGAAACAGTCATCCTTTCCTCCTTCTTCTTTTGAAAAAACAGGATGTTGATGACCTTACTGTAACATATTTTTGGTCTTTATTTTATTACGTATATTCAGGAACAGTCTAAGGCTGCCCCCTTCTTTCAATGGTTAACCTTGCCATTCCAAATATCCTGTCGGGAAATTGATAATGGATAGACTATTCTCCAGTGGGGATGTTAGATTTCCCTAAATTAGCTGAAGAATCACTGAGACGTAGCTGCTCAGATTTCATCACCATTATCCATTTATCCGGAGGGAATTCCATGAGCGAAAAAGTCTATTGGATATCAGCATATGATAACGAATCAGATGAACTCCTTTGCGCCAAACTCAAGAATTTACTTGCAAGCGAAAACCTGCTCGACTACATCGCTGATCAGGATATCACTGCCGTAAAGACCCATTTTGGTGAATCTCAAAAACTTGGTTATGTGCGTCCTCTTTATCTGAAGATGCTCGGAGAAACCATAAAAGACCTCGGCGGAGTTCCTTTTCTCACCGAAACGTCAACTCTTTATAAAGGAAATCGAAGTGACGCCATCAGTCATATCACCCACGCCCAAATCCAAGGATTCGATTGTGCCTCAACCGGAATGCCGATCATCATGGCAGATGGCCTCTTCGGTGATCAAGATCATGCTGTTCCAATAAAGGGAAAGATCTATAGCGCTGTACATATCGCAGCACTATTTGCCAAGTGCAATGCCCTGGTTCTGGTGTCTCATTTTACCGGCCATTTAGCAGCCGGCTTTGGAGCAACGTTGAAAAACCTCGGCATGGGCTGTGCCAGCCGTAAAGGAAAGCTCCGACAGCATTCCACATCTAAACCAGAAATTATTGTGAAGGAATGCACCGGCTGTGGTACCTGCGTCGAATGGTGTCCCCAAGAGGCCATAACATTAAACGATGATCTGGCACTGATCGATAGTGAAAAATGTATCGGGTGTGGAGAATGCCTGGCCATGTGCCGCTTTAACGCCGTCAAATACAATGGGGGAGCAACCTATGAAGATTTACAAAAAAATGTGGTCGAACATGCCATGGGAATGTGTTCCCTTTTTCCTGATAAAAGCCTATTTGTCAATGTCTTGACTAGAATCTCCAAAGATTGCGACTGCATGGGTCATACTTTTGAAAAAATAATACCTGATATCGGTATTCTTGTATCCCAGGACCCTGTCGCTCTGGATGCAGCTTCTCTGGGGCTGATAGAAGAAAAGGCTGGAAAATCGTTTGCTCAGCTGGCGCATGACATTCCCTATCGGTTCCAGCTCGATTACGCGGACGAATTAGGCTTCGGTAGCCAAGAGTACGAGCTGGTCAAGTTCTGATGTTGAAGGCAACTCACTGTTTCTCTTATGAAAGTAGTGTAGACCATCCCGGTCGCCTGAAATGACTACAAAAGTAATCTACGTATACTCTGGAGTTATCTATGATGAAACCAATTAGATAACTATTAGTTAAAAGATAATTCAAGAAAATCAATATTTCATTAATACCTTGGAAGAGTCGTTTACGGTCCAGTCGGTCAAAATCCATAGGAGATATATGAGCCTGTTGATTTACCAAACCCCACTGGTTGTTTCGACGTAACTAGTTATAATAATATTGTTTTTCGGAACTATATGGTAGTGACATTATTTTCACTCCTTTCTCATTTGTTTACTTGCTACTTCAAGCTATTCAAG
>WTAT01000496.1 GCA_013139415.1 Desulforhopalus sp. | reverse complement strand
ATAAGTGCCTTGGCGGTATCTTTAAGTTTCTAATTTCACTACACTCTCCAGATTTCTTGTTTTTTTGACAGGCTTTCAGGAGTAAGGCACTAAAGCCGGTCAGCAACCTCAGTTCCCTGTGCAATGGCCCGTTTGGCATCCAGTTCGCCAGCTTTTAGGGCTCCACCAATGAGATGATAGCCGATACCCAGCTCGTCAAGTTCGCCCGCCAATTCCAACTCTGAGAGCTGACCGGCGCAGACGACCACATCATCCACTTCCAGCAACTGTTCCCGACCGTTATGACGGATGAGCAGCCCCTGTTCATTTACGGAAAGATACTCGACCCCATTAAGCATCTTCACGTTGTTCTTTTTCAAAACCGACCTGTGAATCCAACCTGTCGTCTTGCCGAGGCCGGCTCCTGGCTTGGTTTTCTTTCGCTGAAGCAGATAAATCTCTCTGGCCGGAATCATCCGTTCGACCTCACCCAGCCCACCTTCAGCTGCGTACTCCATATCGACGCCCCATTCTGCCATAAATTTCTCTATACTATCAGGGCCTGACTGTCCGTGAAGAAGGTAGGTGGCCATATCAAAACCAATACCGCCGGCCCCGATGATCGCGACCCTCTGGCCGATATGTTTCTCCCCGGTCAGAACTTCATTGTACAGCGAGACATTGACACCTTCTCCACCTTCAAGCTGAATTTTTCTGGGCACCACTCCGGTACTGAGTACTATCTCGTCAAAATCTTTTAAGTCGGACGGTTTTGGCTTCGTGTTCAACTGCATATTGACTCCATGCAGCTGGAGTTGGTTGTGATAGTATCTGAGGGTCTCCTCGAATTCATCTTTGCCCGGAATCTGTCTGGCCAGTCGAAACTGCCCCCCTATCTCACCGGTTGCTTCATAGAGCGTCACCACATGGCCTCTCTCTGCTGCTGTTGTGGCACAGGAAAGACCAGCCGGACCAGCACCGATCACCGCGACTCTCTTTTGTTTTTCAGCTTTCACAAAGGGCTTAATTGTCTCCCGGCAGGCCCTCGGGTTAACCAGACAGGTCGCTGATTTCCGAGAAAAGATCTGATCCAGGCAGGCCTGATTACAGCCAATACAGGTGTTTATTTCTGCTTCTCGTCCTTCCTTTGCTTTATTCACCCACTCGGGGTCAGCAAGAAAAGGCCTGGCCATACTCACCATGTCACAACACCCTTCAGCCAATAGCGATTCCGCCACCAGGGGCATATTGATACGATTAGTAGTAACCAGGGGGATCTTCACCTCTCCCATCAACCGTTTAGTCACCCAGGCAAATCCTGCCCGGGGCACCATGGTGGCAATGGTCGGTACCCTGGCCTCATGCCAGCCAATCCCTGTATTGATAATGGTGGCTCCTGCCCGTTCAACCTCCACTGCCAGTTTGACAATCTCGTCCCAGGTAGAACCACCCTTCACCAGGTCAAGCATGGAAAGGCGGAAGATGATAATAAACTTTTCACCCACTGCTTTCCTTATTTGGCCGATAATCTCCAAGGGAAACCTGATCCGATTCTCAAAGGATCCGCCCCATTCGTCTTCCCTGCGATTGGTCTTTCGCGCAATAAACTGATTGATGAGATACCCTTCCGAGCCCATGATTTCCAGCCCGTCATAGCCTGCTTCCTGGGCCAGACTGGCACATTTGACGAAATCTCCAATGGTCGACCGAATTCCACGGTTGCTCAGTGCCCTTGGTTTAAACCTGTTTATCGGCGCCTTAATCGAGGTGGGAGCAACACACAGCGGATGATATCCATATCGTCCGGTATGAAGGATCTGCATGCAAATTTTCCCGTCTGCTGCGTGTACCGCATCGGTTATGATCTTATGATCGTTCACCTGAGAACGACTTGCCAGACGGATAGAAAAGGGCGCAACCCAACCGGCCCTGTTCGGCGCAACCCCGCCTGTTACGATTAAGCCAACTCCTCCAGCCGCTCGAGCCGCAAAGTATGCAGCCATGCGGGGAAAACCGTTTTTTTCTTCTTCAAGTCCAGTGTGCATGGATCCCATAAGGACTCGATTTTTCAGCGTTACAAACCCCAGGTCAAGGGGTTGCAGCAGGCGCGGATAAAGCGGATGTGAATCTTTCATTGTCAAATGGTCCTTTTTCTGAGTATTCTCAATGCATAGAGTTTTTTTGCGTCGCATATCTATATATTAACAAAAGATATGCTTCAATTTTACATTCAATCAATAATCAAAAAAACAATGGATTATCAGGGAAATATCTTTCGACCTCCGAGTGAAGCGTACTCCATTTTATTACAGATAACCACCGGCTGCTCCCACAATAAGTGCACCTTCTGCGGGATGTACAAAGGAAGCCGGTTTTCAATAAAGGACGACCGCACCATCATGGCGGACATCGATTTTGCCGCCGCCCACTGCAAACATCAGGAGCGACTTTTTCTCTGTGACGGTGATGCCCTCATCATCTCCCAGGAACGTCTCCTGACGATCCTTCGTGCCATACGTAAAAAACTCCCCTGGGTAACCAGAATCGGCACTTATGCCAACAGCAAAAGCATTAAGCGCAAGAGCCCTGAACAACTTCAGGAGCTCCGGGAAAACGGTTTGCAAATCGCCTATATGGGACTGGAGTCCGGTGATGATGTTACCCTGCAAAATATCAATAAGGGTGCCGATGCAGAGCGGATGATCGAGATGGGCAAAAAGCTGCGCGCCGCTGGGATCAAGCTGTCTATTACCGTCCTGCTGGGAATTGGGGGTAAAGAGCGATCCCATATCCATGCCCGTGAGACCGGTCGCGTGCTCAGTGCCATCGATCCTGAATATGTCGGCGCCTTAAGTCTTATGCTCACTCCCGGCACCCCACTTTTCGACGCCGCTGACAAGGGAGAATTCATCCTGCCATCGCCAACCGGAATGCTTGAAGAACTTGCCATCATGTTCTCCAACACAGAACTCTCAAATGGCTATTTCCACGCCAATCATGCATCAAACTACCTGCCGATTAAAGCCAAATTGCCAAAAGACAAGGCAGCAACCCTCAAGCTTATTGAGAAAGCCCTGAAAGGAAAGGTCCGTCTCAAACCGGAACATCTTCGTGGTCTTTAGTACCTTAGAAATTCTTTTCTTGCTTTTAAAGAAAGAATTTCGTGAAGGTACTTATCCCGACTTATTTTCCATCTATCGGGGTTAGAGTTGTTGGCAGTTGACACTAAGATCCCCTTGGCTGCGTTATTTGCAGCAAGGGGTTTTGTTGTCTTCCAATCACTAACCCCCGCAAAGCACGGGGATAAGTTCCTTAACGAAAGTATTTTCCACTTTT
>WTAT01000406.1 GCA_013139415.1 Desulforhopalus sp. | reverse complement strand
TGGAAGTCCCCGAGCCATTGTTCCTATACCTTTGTGATGCGGCGTTACGTTTTCTTGTTCTGCCTTCTCCGGCGGAGATCTACCCAGGCCCGTTTACCTATAAACGATTCTGGTTCAGGGATGCGGTCTTTGCCCTACATGCCATGCTGGCGGCAGGTTTGCTTTCACGGGTGGGACGTCTTCTTGATAGTTTTCCCGGCCGCCAGTCGGTGACCGGGTTTTTTCACTCCCAGGAAGGGGAATGGGATTCCAATGGGGAGGTCCTGTGGATGTTCCAGCAATACTGCAAATTGTCGGGGGTAGCCCCCAGGGTACAATGGAATAATGCCATCCATCGTGGTGCTGAATGGATTGTCCGTAAACGATTGCCGACTGAGCCCGACAGCCCGTTTTCCGGCCTGCTGCCTGCAGGATTTTCAGCTGAACATTTAGGTCCGAACGACTACTATTATTGGGATGATTTTTGGGGTGTGGCAGGTTTGCGGGCAGCGGCGGACTGGTTTGAACGTATTGGGGAATCAGCATATGTTGAGCGCTACCGCAAGGAGGCCGACGAACTCTTTGATTGTGTAAAGGAAAGCCTGGCGGGTGTAGCAGAAAGGTTGAATCAGCAGGGGATGCCGGCCTCTCCTTTTAGGAGGATGGATCCGGGTGCTATTGGTTCACTGGTGGCAGGATATCCGCTTCAGCTTTTTGCTGCCGATGATCAGAGACTGTTGTCCACTGTTGACTTTCTCATGGAAAAATGCAGTTTTGAGGGTGGTTTTTTTCAGGATGTTATCCATTCCGGAATTAACTCCTATCTTACTCTGCATATGGCCCAGGTACTGCTGAGGGCGGGAGATATTCGCGGGCTTGAACTTTTTCGTACCGTGGCCGAACTTGCCTCACCAACCGGCCAGTGGCCCGAGGCAATCCATCCCCGTACTCATGGTGGCTGCATGGGAGATGGTCATCATGTCTGGGCGTCGGCAGAGTGGGTCGTGATGCAGCGGAACTGTTTCGTCCGTGAAGAAGGAGAGAGTCTTGTGCTGGGGGCCGGTCTTTTCCGGGAATGGCTGACCCAGCCCAAGCCATTATCTTTTGGTCCAACGCCTACTCCCTTTGGTCCCATAACTGTACGGGTTACGCCGGAGGATGATCGTGTTACCGTCGCCTGGCAGGGCCAGTGGCGTTCTGAACCACCCCAAATATCTGTCTGTCTACCACATTTCCCAGTCGTTATCCCGGAGGCCGAGGCCTCAACTGTGACGATAAAAAGGAGGGATAGAATATGAATATCGCCATGTTTACCAACACCTTTACTCCCCATGTCGGGGGTGTTGCCCGCAGTGTCCAGGGTCTTGTCGATGAACTGCGGTGTCTTGGCCACCACGTTCTGGTGGTAGCTCCACGATTTGAGGATCTGGATGAAGACGAAAACGATGTGCTGCGAATACCTGCAGTACAGCACTTTAACGGGAGCGACTTTTCTCTGCCAGTGCCGGTGCCGATGACAGTGTCCCGAGTTCTTAAAAATTTCCGGCCGGATATTGTCCACAGTCATCATCCTTTTCTCCTCGGAGAAACTGCCTTGCGGATTGCGGTTTCCTGTGATGTACCCGTCGTCTTTACCCATCATACCCGTTATGAACAATACACCCATTACCTGCCCGGTGATTCCGCACCACTTAAACACTTTGTCATTGACCTGGTAAACGGCTATTGCAATCTCTGTAATGCAGTGGTCGCGCCCAGCAGGTCGATTGCGGATATGCTTCTGGAACAGGGAGTGCAATCACCGATTAAGGTAATTCCAACCGGGGTTGACCCATTGTATTTTGCAGCTCCGGAAGCGGGATCAGGGCGCAATAGGTTTGGAATCCCAAAGGATGTTTTTGTTGTCGGTCACGTTGGCCGCCTGGCTCCGGAAAAAAATCTTACACTTCTTGGAGACTTTGTCATCAGCTTTATGCTGCAAAACCCTGCCGCCCATTTTCTACTGATCGGTGAAGGACCCGCCAGGGAGGAATTGATTGCGGCTTTTATCCGGCATGACCTTCAGAACAGGATACATCTACAGGGGGTCATAGATCGCCGAAGCCTTACGAACGCCTACCACTGCATGGATGCTTTTGCTTTTACATCACGGTCGGAAACCCAGGGGCTGGTAATTGCCGAGGCGATGGCCGCCGGGACACCGGTGGTGGCAGTCGATGCTCCGGGGGTCCGGGAGGTTGTTGGCGATACTGAGAACGGCCGGCTTCTACCCGATGAGGATCTGGGCAGTTTTGTTCTGGCTCTGGAGTGGGTGATGCAGCTCCCGGATGACCAGCGTGCTCTGCTCAGGAAGAAGGCTCGTCACACTGCTGAGCAGCTTTCGCTTGAAAATAGTGTGAGGAAAATACTCGATCTCTATAGTAATTGTATCAGCGCAGAATCGTCAGTGCCTCAAATTACCGAAAGTCTGTGGCAGCAGGCGAGAAAACGTATCAATAAGGAGTTTGAAATTCTAAAGAATTATGGTCACGCTATAGAAGATACCATTCACTGGCTGCCTCTAATAAAGGATCTTGAAAAACCGATGGGACCTAAAAAGGATTGATAGACATATGGGTAAACAGCTTCCCACCCGGTCGATCGTTTCATCTGTCATAGCCCGTGGGGTTGCTGCGGTGTTTGCTGTTTTGCTTCGTTTGGCCAAGGCTTCCTGGCGCCGGGAACGCATTGGTCTGGACGTCATCCAACAGGCCTTGGACAGGGGGGAGCGTCTGCTGGTTGCTTTCTGGCATGGGAAGCATATCTCTCTTTTTCCCCTGGTGGAGGGATTTGATGCATGTATCCTTACCAGCAGATCTTTCCGGGGTGAAGTGATTGCTGATCTCTGCAGACGCTTCGGCTATCATTGTATTATCCTGGATCACCTGCGCGGCAGTGAACTACAGGAGCTGCTCGATGTACTTCTGCAAACGCACCCTTGTCTCGCTGTAGCGGTCGACGGCCCTTTGGGGCCCTATCATGTAGCAAAATTTGGTCTTGTTCGTCTTGCTTCTCGTTTGCAGCTTCTGGTGGTTCCTCTTTCTATGACGGCTAAGCATAAAATCGTTATGAAAAAAAGGTGGGATAAAATGGAGTTCCCCCTTCCTTTCAGTCGTGTGCTGTTGGGCGTCGGGCAACCTTTCAAAATACCTGCCGAGGTTCAGTCACATGAACTCAAAATGTGGACAGACAAGATACAAAAGCATATTGAAAAAACGGATCAAATGATCGACAACTCATTACTGTGAGCAGCTTTTGATGTCAAAGATATGTCTGGAGCAAGGTAGATCTCCTGTGTACATTGACTTGAATATGGTCTGTTCGGGGGAGTTGTTCATCCGTCTCTGTAGTCGCGTACCCCATAGAGTTTTTCGCTCTTCAGCCAGTCTACGTCTTACATCCCAAGTTTTACTAACTGTTTGATATTCCTTAGTCAAATCTATTTTTCTTTTATGAGGTCATAGAGATGACTCAAAGACACCGTCCACAGTTGACCTTATCGGTAATACAAGCTCGGGCTCCCCATGGTGAGAAGAGCTTTGTGCAGATTTTTTCTAAATTCTCGACGATCCCATATTCCCTGAATATGACCACGTTTCAGGGCATTTCTTGCCGAATGATAGTCAGGTGGTATGGCAGAACCTGTGGTTTCCCGAATGACTCGGGGACCGGCAAAACCTACTCGACTTGATCTAATAGCAAACTGATAGGGCGAACAGCCAAGAAAAGAAGCAAGCGGTCCGGCGTAGGAGTTGTTGTCGTACACTACCATGTACAGTCCGCCTGCATCGATATATTCACGAACGGCCATAGTGCATTTGGGCATCTGGGTGACGCCTAAGGTACCTTCCTGGATACGGATGCCGCCAGTAGTATGGATATAAGCCAGGAAAGGTCGTTTTTTGCGTTTGGCAAGGGCACATGCCTGAACGAATTTTTCGCCTTCCGCCGAGCCTACTGTTCCATTACGGAAGTCAGAATAAAGCATGGCGACTATTATTTTAATGCCATTTATCTTGGCACGAAAAGTCATATTTCCTGAACGTCGGCCTGTCTTTTCCTTTGCCAGCTGTAGTCTTTCGGTAAATCCTGTGTAATTGAGTGGGTTACCGGAGGATATTTCAGTATTGAATTGATTTATAGAGTTGGGATCGAAGATATTCTTCAGGTACCACTGGTGCTCCAACGGAAAATGATGCCCACATGTCTCGCAGACTCCGGCAAAACCACCATAAAGATCCGGTACCCAGAGGTCTTTGCAGCCATACTTCTCGGCATTGGGACAACTCACCGTGCGATCTGCGTTGGCAAGCGGGCTGGTGTAGGTATCGGTGAGTTCAAGCGGATCTACCCGGCGTCTCTGGGATTCTTGCTGACTTCCTCCTCCAGAGTAGGTGATGAGTCGTTGTGGTTTATCTGTCTTTTTCTTGCCGAAAAGGTCTATGAAGGCAGTTATTGGCTCTGTAATGCGCTTTAGCATAACAGAGCCTTCTCCCGACATGTCCTTGAAGACTTTTCTGACCTGACGCTTGTGGTTTTTCATGATATCGTAGCGCAGGGTGTAGTAGACCTTTTCGGTTTTTACCTTGGCCAGGTTGTAGATCCCTTCTTCTGCTTCGGCCTGGCCCATGAAACCGTTTCTGCCCATCTCCAGGTATTTTTTGGAGCGTGAAGAGAGCAGTCTTTTGATTTCTTCCTTGTTCAGGTCCCACGGCATCTCAAGCTGGAGTTCTTCCTCGCTGGCAGGCTTATGCTTTTTCCTTCTGATTTCATAGGTGCGAAGAGTACTGAAACTTTTGGTGGAGAGCACCACCTTGTCTGTTGCCCGCAGCATTTCGGCGCGGAGCTTGGCGAAAAAGGCAAAGTCATCTCTTCTTGCCCCTAAAAGTGGCTCGTAGATGATTCGGTCAATTGTCTCATTGGTCAGATTATCCTTGGCGGTCAGCTTGAGTCGGTCGGCACATACCTCGATCAGCTCTTTGGGAACCTTGGAGCCTTCACTGATTTTCCCTTCGATGGCAGCAGCACCTTCCGGTGATATCACCGAGTAATAGCCATGGGAGGCCATTATCCTGTAGTCGGATAGACCTATGGCCTCGGCGCCACCCGAGCCACCTTCGGAGATCATGGAGATCATTGGAACCCTGAGCCTGGTCATGGCATAAATATTTCTGGCGATCTGCTGAGCTGCACCTGAACCTTCTTCTACCGGATAGGAACCGGGTGTGAAAATGTAGAAATGAATTGGAATGCCCTCGGTTTCCGCAACCTTCATATATCGCAGGGCCTTTTCATTCCCCTGGGGTTTACAGGAACCACCATTACGGAATTCTTCGCCATGACCGGTTTCCTGACCGATGACCATGACCGAGGCGGTATAGGGCTTGTTTTTAATCCGCCTGGTGATAGTGGCTTTGGCACAGATCATCGCTGGATCGACATTGGCATCACCTTCACCACCAAGTTCGGTGTAATCCTCATAAACATTTTCCAGGATATCTTTCAGGCTGAACCGCTGAATGGATCTGACGATCCTAACCCTCTCCATTGGGGTAAGGTGCTCTTCCGCCCGCTCTTCAAGAAAACTGATCGATTCTTTGAGTTTGCGAATCTCTACTGAGAGTTTTTCCTCGGTATAGTCATAGATGGTGAGCTTAAGATGGTCGCAGTTTTTCTTGAAACCGTCCAGGTTGCCCCAGTTGGTGTAATCTTTTACCTGGAGCAGGTAATTGATCCGTTCTTCTATCTTTAGAAGCTGCTTGAGTAATTCTTTCATGTTGAAACTATTTATGTCGGCTATCGTTGTTAACCCAGCTAAACGGGATTCTTTATATTGGCCCCTAAGGGTTCCTCTTTTCAGTACCCCCTTGAGGGGGGTACTGAAAAAAAGTTGCAAGAAAATCATTCGTAAGTCACTAACCCCCGCAAAGCACGGGGATAAGTACCTTCACGAAATTCTTTCTAAAAAACAAGAAAAGAATTTCTAAGGTACTAAAAGGCCAGCAGGCGATCAAGGTTGTTTTTAAGGTAGTCGAGATTGGTGATGATAGGATTATCGTTTGAGTCTTTGCCGTGGATGACAGTTTCATCTATAAAACGTGCAGCTTTTGCCTTTGCGTCATCCATTGACTCCCCCCAGACGAGAGCAAGTGCGAGGTTCGGGTCAAAATCACTGGGGATGGGATACGGTCTGTCTCCGGGGACATGGGAATAAACCACAGACCAGGGGTGATCCGGAAATTTAAATTCGGTGATTGTGCCTATCCAGGGTGCGAAACCACGACGGGTATCTTCGGCCACGATGCGTAGTTCAATGGCGGCACCCTTAAATTTCACCGCACCCTGTTTGTAACCGATCCTGTTCCCCAGACCGAGGCGGATCTGCTCTCGAATCAGATTCGGTTGTTCGCCACAAATATAACTGATTCTTGCCGAGATGTCGTTTTCTACCTGAATGCGGGTGTTTACTTCAAGCAGATAGGGTTGGCCGGATCTGCTGATGATCCATTCCCAGGTGCCGACATTGTCATACTTTACATATTCCGCAAGTTTGAGGGAGTATTTGACAATTTGATTAAGTAGCTTCTTTTCGTCAAAATCATACTCAAAACAGGAGTCATGAAAACCGGGTGCAGCTTCAACACGTTTTTGACGGCCTGTAGATTGGATAGTGCAGTTTCTGGAGCTGAAATGGATGCGTTCACCATATTTAGAACAGACGAGTTGAACCTCAAGGTGGTTGTAATCACGCAAGCATTGCTCGATGAGTACGCCACCATCGCCAAATTGTCTCTTGGCATAGTTCTGAAGCTGTCTGTACACCCTGCGGAATTGCTCTATCTCCGTCACCTCTTCAATGCCCATGCCCCCGCCTCCGGCTGCAGCCTTGACAAGGATTGAAGGGTTTTCTATTCCGGCTTCCTTCTGGTCATCGAGAAGTCCCGCGGCAATTTCTTCCGCTTCCATCTCGTTATAGATAGGGGAGTCTGTTCCGGGAATAGTTGGAATGCCCAGTTTGTTGGCGACACGTTTAGTGTTGATTTTGTCACCGAGATCCCTGATCACTTCCCAGTTTGGACCGATAAAAGTGAGCGGCCGATCGCGTTTGGTTGCTCGTCTGGCAAAACGGTAATCTTCCGAAAAAAAACCGTAACCGGGATGGATGGCTGTGCAGCCGGTATGATCGGCTACGGCAAAAATGTCATTGGGCTCGGTGTAACTGGTTATGCGCCAGGCATTTTGGTCGGGACCACTGGTGATATTTCGATGTACATGCTCCGAATCCTTGTCCGCTTCGGTGAAGACAACGACATACTCAAGATCAAGATCCTTGCAGGCATTCATGATCCGGATGGCTATTTCACCTCGATTGGCTATGAGAACCTTTCCTTCCAAACTGTTCCTCGTTAGAGTCTAGTCCCGCCATAAGCGGAACAATTTTCAGTGCCTTACTCCAGCGTTCCTGTTATTCTCTTCAATACCCCCTCGGAGTCTATCGCTTACCTAAGGGGTAAAAAACAAGAAAGGAATTTCTAAGATACTAACACCCCACAAGGGGGTACTCTTTTTAGTCCCCGTGCTTTGCGGGTATAAGTGCCTCGAAGGTCTCTCTTCGTTCGCTATCTGGAGGTTACTTTAAGTTCGTAATTTCAAAACACTCTCCAGATTTCTTGTTTTTTGTACCCCTCATGGGGGTATTGAATTGAATGACAGGCTTTCAGAAGTAAGGCACTAAACATCACAGTAGTCAAACAAATCCGACAGTCCCCATATCCGTCAACAATTTGTTTTTACAATCTTATTATCCGACAAACCACAGCTCTCCATGTCTCCTGGCCAAAACATCCAACGTCATGTTCACAGCAATCTCATCATGGGGTATCAGCGCATAAGCCCACGGTTTCTCACCGTGAATGGCGGCATAGTTCGAGGCATGAGCACACCATTTTAATGCAGATTCTTTTTTAGCCAACACAGCTGGATCGCTCATCTGATTACTGGCTTTGGGTTCGAGCATGTAAACGGTGTTGTCTGTCTCAGCCACAAAATCGGGCTGATACTCCATTGGGGTCGTGCCCTGGCGATAATAGATTTGAAATTGACCTTTTGCGGGCTTAAACCATTTTAACGCATCACGTTCAAGAATCACCGCCAGCCTGCGCTCAGCTTCAGAATGAAACTTCTGGGTCGGGAAAAGGCACCGGGAAAATCCCCCGAACAGATACTTCGCCATATTGCTCTTGTCCGTTGGCGAAACCCGATAATCGGCAGTGGGCTCAGCAACTAAATGCGCATAAGCACTTTGTCTGAGATCGGTGAAACCGCAACTCACCTTTACTTCTAACTCACCCTTTTCTTCCCAAAAATGATTCTGCATCTGAACATGGATAAATCTGGCTATTTCTTTTTGATGGCAGCGCAGCACCTTCCCCACATCTTCGCCTGCAAGATAACCCTGGAAATGGCGTACCGTCTGGCCCGCCAGGTCATAGAGCAGATCCGCATGGTCGTCATAGGAAATGTCGTTGAAGTCAATCAAACCACTGACCACATAGTCCTCCAGCCGCTCCTCCTCAATGCCACCTTTTCCCATCGCCAACACTTCGCGGTGGTCGGTGCGCAGATGCTGAAGCCAGAGTTCCTCGGATACAGCCTGATACTTCAAAGCATCCAAATCAAGGGTGAATGCTGTAAACCCAGATTTGACCTCACCCTTGGGCACCACCAGGATACGGGGAATATTAATAGTCTGGTCCATGACCAGTTGTGCGGTCTTAGCCACCACCTGGGCAATATCTGTTTTTCCCTCAAACCCATCCAAGACGAGCTGCGCTGGCTGCCGTTCTTGAACGGCCTTAACTATAGCAGACTGTATCTCTGGATTGTTGAGATGCGAAAGAGTTGGCAGAATTTTCGGTTTATTCTCGTATTTCTTTATTATTTCCCACGTCAATTGAGCGATTTCTTGCTCCTTAGGGTTTGCGAAATGGGGCGTTTCATCGCTTCCTGCCACTGTCGTACTCTCGGTCATATTATCTGGTAGTAAACCCAGCTTGTTGGCAAGTTGCGATTGGGACACCACCGTCACGGTCTTTCTTGCCAACTCATCTCCATCAAGCACTACTGTTTGCAGATGAATGGCGGAGTCTGGACGATTGGCCTCATCAATGATCTCCTGAAACTTATCATGTGCGACAATGTTCAAACGATCCACTGCAATATTGCCGGTACGTTTGCCGTAGGGCAACCGCAACCCCCGACCAATGGATTGCTCTATCAGGATCCGGGCATTAGCCGCGCGAAGAGGCACAATGGTGTAAAGGTTGGTTACATCCCAGCCCTCCTTCAGCATATTGACGTGGATGACGATCTCAGTCGGTTCGGAAG
>WTAT01000383.1 GCA_013139415.1 Desulforhopalus sp. | reverse complement strand
GAAGACAACAAATTTTGCGGCCCCGAAGCCACCTTGGTCGGCAGTTATTTCCGCCAACTCTTTGATGGTCTTGCCCATCATCGCCAGCGCGTCCATATTGATGCCTTTCTGGGTGGTGCCAATATTAATCGATGCGCAGATTTTTTCGGTTTGGGCGAGGGCCTCTGGGATTGAGGCGATAAATTCCAGGTCTGTATTGGTCATCCCTTTTTCCACCTGGGCGGAAAAACCACCGAGGATATCAACCCCAACCGCCGTTGCAGCCTGGTCAAGCGTCTTGGCGATTCTAACAAAATCATCCCGAAAAAAGCCGGCCCCAACAAAGGCGATAGGGGTTACTGCAATACGTTTATTGACTACGGGAATGCCGTATTTCTTGCTGATTGCATTGCAGGTGGCAACGAAATGTCCTGCATAATCTATTATTCTAGTGTGTATTCTCTTACACGTTTCCTCAATATTTCCACCTCGGCAATCGAGAAGACTGATGCCCATTGTTACAGTACGGACATCGAGATTTTCTTTTTGAATCATCTCGACGGTGGCAAGAATCTGGTCAGAACGTAGCATGGTATTGGTCTCTCCTGTCCCGTAACAATCCAATGATACGGGAATAAAAATGATGGGCTTTTTCAGTGCAGAGTTACTTCGTTGGTTACCTGGAAAATGTCATTATGTTGCATCATAATGGTCAAACCACTTTGCTGTGAGTATTCTTCAAGCTTTTGCTGAAGTTTCTCCAGCGGTGAGGTGCAGTGTTTCAGGTCAAGCTGCAGAGCCATGGTGTACTGGTCGTTTTCCAGGGTAGTTGCAAGGTCGAATATGTTGATATTGTGGTTAAAACAGAACAGGCTGATGCCGTGAACAATTCCAGCCTTATTGGGACCCTGCACAGTCAGAATATATGTCTCTTCTGGTGGTCCAATATCTTCTTCCTCCTGATCGGGATCGAGCTCCTTGATTGACACCTCAAATTTGCTGCTGGTTTTGATATGGGAAATAGAGGCAAGGAGATCTTCTTTGGTAACTTCCGGATCAAATGAAGCACTTAGAATCATGGTCAGATAGCCGCAGAGAACAGTCTGGTTTAAATCTGCGACATCTCCTCCCAGTTGGTAGATGGCCCCGGTAATGTCTGAAATTATTCCCGGTCTGTCTTTGGACATGACCGAAATGATCATCTGTTTCATCATTTTCTTTACTCCTGGCTTATTTTCCCGTTTACCGGGGTTAGTTTTTATGGGAGCAGCTGGTGATAGTGGGCCCTCCATACGAACAGCGAAATCTGCCATTATTGCACTGATTAAGAAAATCAGCAAGCAGGAAAATTTCTGCTATTCTAGAGGACGGTAAAGGGGATTCGAGCTTTTGTGGTGAATTTGTGAGTGTTTTTGGGCTATTCCTTGTATACTTTGCTGTTTTTATGGTTTTGTAATTGTACATAGGAGCCAGGAAGGTTTTCGGGGATCTAAGATGGGCTTTGTACCTTGTACCGTGTATGGGAATGGATGATGGGAAAAAACTTGTTTGTAAAAGAGCTGAAAGAAGGTGACCGATTCGAAGACCTCTTTCTCATTAAAAACGTAAAACTTGGGGAAACCCGGGCGGGTAAACCGTATTTAGTGTTGACCGTCATGGATAAAAGCGGAGAAGTCTCCGGGCCGGTCTGGGATAATGTCCTGCCGCTGCAGAAGGTCTGTGTAGCAGGAGAAGTTGTCCAGTTAACCGGGATGGTGCAGTCTTATCGCGATGCCTTACAGCTTCGCATTGATGGTATCAATCAGGTCTCGCAGGCAGAAATAGATTTGGGTCACTTTTACCCTGCTTCACCTCGAAATATACGGCAAATGGCCGATGAACTGCAAGACCTTGTCCAGAGTATTAGCAACCCCTTTTTGAAAAAGCTGCTCAACCATTTTTTTAAAAAGAGGGACAGTTGGCCGGACTTTCAGGAGGCTCCTGCTGCTAAAGGGATACACCACGCCTATATAGGAGGTCTGCTTGAGCACTCCCTGTCGGTGGCCAGGGTCGCTGATTTTCTAGCGAAGCACTATGAGGGGGTGGATCGTTCGCTGTTGATTGCCGGGGCCTTGCTGCATGATATAGGTAAACTGGAAGAGCTGAAGATGGAGGGTGGGCTTGTCGAATATACTGTTCGAGGCAGGTTGAAGGGGCACCTCGTTATCGGCAGTGAAATGGTTGCCCTGGCGGCAGGTGAAATTCGCGACTTTCCCGAAGAACTTCTGGAACAGTTGCAGCACCTTGTTCTCAGTCACCATGGCCGTCAGGAATTCGGCTCGCCTGCGGTGCCAATGACAGTGGAGGCATTCATGCTCAGTTTTCTCGATGACCTCGATGCTAAGATGAATATCACCGAGCAGTTGAGAAGAAAGATGGACAATAAAGAATTGAGTTGGACCGATTACCAGCGTAGTCTTGAAAGGTATCTTTATCTTGGCGGCTTTGAGAGAAAAGAGCCGGAGGGTAGTGTAACTCAGCCAAACAGCAGCCGACAACCTTCTCTATTTTAACTGACGGGCATGGTGGACACTTCTTTTTTCTGCTTTACGCAGCTCTTGGGTCAGGAGAAAGCAAAGCGTCTGCTCAGCCGTTCTCTCGCGGCCGGACGCGTTCCCCACGCCTATATTTTCAAGGGTCCTGAAGGGGTGGGGAAAAGGCTGTTTGCCAGGGGAGTAGCTGCTGCGGTAAACTGCCGAGACACTAAACTGTTCGGGGCCTGCGGGGTGTGTTCATCCTGTAAGAAATTTCGTTCGATGAATCACCCGGATTTCCTGGTGGTCAGTCCGGAAAGAGGGGTGATAAAAATTGATCAGATAAGGCGGCTGACGAAGGAACTCAGCTACCCGCCCTACGAATCGGTTATGCGGGTTGTGGTGCTGGAAAATATCCAGACTATGCGCAGGGAGGCCGCCAACAGCCTGCTGAAGACCTTGGAAGAACCTCCTGAAAACAACCTGCTCATTCTGACGGCCGAGGCTTCCCAGGAGATTCTTGCGACACTGACTTCAAGATGTCAGGTTGTGCCTTTTTCACAACTGACTATTGATGACACTGTAGATATTCTGGTGCAGCAGGGCATTGATCGTGAAGCTGCGCGACCCTTGGCACGACTCTCCGAGGGAAGTCCGGGCAAGGCACTTCTTTTTCAGAAAATGAAAATGATTGGTTTGTGGCGGAAAGTAGTGTCGTTTTTATCTGATCCGGCGGTGGATCGCGATCGTGATGTCGGAGAGCTGTTGCAGCTTGCGGAAAATATGGCGGTTTTAAAAGAAGAGCTTCCATCCCTGCTGGGACTGCTTAAAATCTGGTTAAGAGACCTTCTGTTGGGTGACGTCCAGAACAGTGGTGTTGAACAGGATGGCGGTGCCCTTGTGAAAAGTTGGAATTCGAGTGAACTGTTTGATAAATTACACGCTATCGACAAAGCAGAGAGAGAACTTGCCCGTAACTGTAACAAAAACCTGGTCTGTGAGGTTCTTTTGTTCAGACTGCAATGATTTCAAGCCTTAACGGCTAGCATCTAATCTTGATTAATAATTCCTAAGCCACCAGAGGAAACATACTATATGTCAGTGAGTGAAAACGAAATTACCGCCCGTGAGCTTCCTCCCCAAGAACCGGTTTTTTATCGGTTTCAATTTCGGGAAGGTGGCCAGCAGTTTACCGGTGCTGGTCCTTTTCCGGGGCTTATTGCAGGCACCGTGGTGATGGTCTTGACGGATCATGGTCCAGAGCCTGCTCGTATAGCAGGATATTCGCCGATATGCGGATGCCAGGGACCGAAAAGTAAGGCGAGTTATGAGATTGAACGCCTGGCACAGGGTGTTGAGCTGGAAAAGTTTGTAAATCTGGCAGAAAATGAAGAAACTGCTTTTCAGGTCTGTAATTCTTTGATAGGAAAACATAAGTTAGCTATGCATCTTGTCAGGGTTGAACGTTTTTATAACGGCAGTAAGATGATTTTTTATTTTACTGCCGATAGCCGTGTTGACTTCCGGGCACTGGTGAAAGATCTTGTTCAGGAGTTTCGGACCAGAGTTGAAATGCGCCAGGTCGGGGTCCGGCATGAAACGAAAATGATCGGTGGCATGGGTACCTGCGGGCGTGAACTGTGTTGTTCCTCTTTTATTAAAAATTTTGATTCCGTTTCAATCAAGATGGCCAAAGAGCAGGATCTTCCCCTCAACCCTACCAAAATATCTGGGCTCTGCAATCGTCTTCTCTGCTGTTTGACGTATGAGTATGAGACCTATAAAAAACAGCGGAAGAACATGCCGAAATCTGGGAAACGGATCAAGGTGGATGGCGAACCGTATCTTGTTAAACGGCAGATACCACTTCAGGATGCAATCGTTGCGGAAAACAGCGCAGGAGAAGACGTCGTGCTGAAAAAAGAACAGTGGAAGTCGTTCCAGCCGTTTAAGAAAGAACATCCAGAGAAAAAAAGAGAGAAGAAAAAAGGTCGCTAGTATTGCCAGTTAGCAGCTAACTGAAAAGAATATCTCTGCCAGCATTGTTTTCAGTAATAAATATTTGATAAACTCCTAACACCCCACAAGGGGGTATAAGTGCCTTTCGCAGATTATTTTTCTTGTTTTTTATACCCCTCAAGGGGGTACTTAAAAGAGTGAACGAAAATAATCTGTAAGGCACTAAAAACATAAAACCAAGGATGGCTAAATAAAAAACTTCATATGCAACGCCCTGTAAGAAGTGGTCTCGGGGTACAGCGGAGCAGATGAAGAGTTTTTACGATGTCATCAATATTTGAACTATGACAACTTATATTACAACGCCCATTTATTATGTGAATGCTCAGCCCCATCTTGGCCATGCCTATACGACAATTGTTGCAGATACCTACAGTCGTTTCAGGCGATTGTGTGGTGAAAAGGTACGTTTCCAGACCGGTACAGATGAGCATGGTGACAAGATCGTCAAGGCGGCGGAAAACCAGAATGTCCAGCCCAAGGAGTATGTCGATAAGATAAGTGCCATGTTCAGGAGTACTTGGCCACTTCTAGAGGTTGAGCCCGATCATTTTATCAGAACAACAGATGTTGACCATGTTGCTGTTGTTCAGGAAATTCTCCAGAAGGTCTATGACAGCGGCGATATCTATTTTGATGAGTATACAGGTTTGTACTGCCAGGGCTGCGAACGATACCTTACCGAAAAAGAGCTGGTAGACGGCAACTGTCCTGATCACCAGAAACCGCCCAAGGAGATTGCTGAACAGAACTATTTTTTTCGCATGTCCCGGTACCAGCAGCAACTCATCGATCATATACATAATAATCCCGACTTTATAACGCCGGAACGATACCGTAATGAAGTCTTGTCATTTTTAAGTGAACCTCTGGAAGACCTCTGTATTTCCCGGCCCAAATCCCGTCTTACCTGGGGGATTGAGCTGCCTTTTGATGACAAGTTTGTCACCTATGTGTGGTTTGATGCCCTGATCAACTATCTTACCGGAATAGGATATCCCGACGGACCTGATTTTGCGGAGTACTGGTCGGTTGCTGAACATGTGATTGCCAAAGATATTCTGAAACCCCATGCCATATACTGGCCGACTATGTTGATGGCGACCGGGGTACCCTTGTACCAAAAACTCCATGTCCATGGATATTGGAATATCGACGATACCAAAATGTCCAAGAGTATCGGTAATGTCGTGCGGCCAAAAGAGTTGGTGGATAATTATGGTGCTGATACCATAAGATATTTTACTCTAAGGGAGATGTCTTTTGGTCTTGATTCTTCGTTTAGTTCCGAGGGGATTGTTGCTCGGCAGAATGCAGATCTGGCTAATGATCTGGGTAACCTGTTTAGTCGGGCAACCGCCATGGTTCGCAAATACCGGCAAGGCAAGGTACCGGAACCGGCAGAATGTACCGAGGCAGATAGAGAGCTTCAGGCGGCGGCACAGACAATGATAAGGGATTATCGGCAGCTGATGGCGGAGTTTCTCTTTCATCGCGGTTTGCAGGCTGTCTGGGATTTTGTCGGTGTGGCCAATAGATATATCGTCAGCAATGAGCCGTGGGCGTTGGCAAAGGATCCGGCTAAGGTTGCAAGGCTGGATACCGTGCTCTACAATACTCTTGAATGTTTGCGTCTATTAACCTTGGTTTTGCAGCCGGTTATGCCTGGTGCAGCAATAAAGATGGCTGCGGGATTGGGCCTTGCCGCCGGTGATGAGCGGGTAAGTTCTCTTGAAAAGGGGGGGCTGTGGAATCTACTTACCCCCGGTACTGAGCTGCAAACCATTGATGCCCTGTTTCCGCGTCTTGATGATGGTAAAAAAGATGCAAAGCATGCCGGTGGGAAAAAATCGAAGAAGGAAAAAAACGATCCGTTGCCGGAGGCTGGGGGAGATCTTGTTGATTTTGATCATTTTCAGAAGCTGGATCTGCGGGTGGCGGAAATCGTTGCTGCTGAGCCGATCAAAAAATCGAAGAAGTTACTTAAGCTGCTGGTTAAAGCACCTGAAGAGAGGACGATTGTTGCAGGCATCGCAGAATATTATAACGCCGATGAACTGATTGGTAAGCAGGTTCTCATTGTAGCTAATCTCAAGCCGGTCAAAATGATGGGAGTAAGCTCCCAGGGGATGGTTCTGGCTGCCAGAACACAAGGTGACGGAAAGGAGCGGTTGGTCCTTTCTTCGGTAAGTGATATGGTTGTACCAGGTAGTAAGGTTGCTTGATAGAAAACGGGAAAACGAGAAAAGGAGAGATGAATGTTTGTCGTAAATAATTTTATGATGGCAATAGCCCAGTTGATCGATTTTGTACTGACCGCCTATATGTGGATCATTATTGGTCGAGCGGTGATTTCCTGGGTGAGTGCCGATCCGCATAACCCCATAGTTAGATTTTTATACGAGGCAACAGAACCGCTACTGAGCCGTATTCGTCGGTTTTTGCCGATAAGTTTCGGGGGTATAGATTTTTCACCAATGATACTCATCATTGGTATCATGTTTCTGCAGAGTTTTGTGGTCCAGACCCTTAAGCAAATTGCCATGGGAATGGGGTAAGTTCCTTAACGAGCCCAACACACAGAGCCTGTCGGTCATTGCCATTATCATAATTCACAAGGGAGCCAGAAATGCTGACACCGCAGTCAATTAAAGATCAGGAATTTCAGACCAAATTCAGAGGGTATGAACCGATTGAGGTGAAAGCGTACCTGGAGTTACTTGCCGAAGATTTCTTTGAATTGACTGAGAAAAATCGTCTACAGGCTGAAGAAATCGAGTCACTTCTTGCTGAACAGGATTCTTTGGAGAGAGCAAAGGAGGCTCTTGCCGCCGAGGTGAAGATAAGTCAAGAGAACGCCGAGGGTATTCAGGAAGAAATTCAGGATGGCTATAAACAAAAAGATCTGGAAATAACAGATCTTACAGCACAACTTGAATCCATGTCAACATCGGTTGCTGCATTGGAAGAGGATAATTCAGCGTATCGTGAAAAAATTACTGCATTGGAAGAAACTCTTACAGGTGGCGAGGAAATAAGTCTTCAGGAACTGGCAGAGATTGAAAAACTTCGCGGCAGGATCGAGCTATTGGAGGAACAGAAAAGCGAGCTGAAACAGGAAGGGGTGGATTTTAAAACCACTATCCTTGCTGCGCAGAAATTTGCCGATAACCTGCGTCAGACCAGTCAGGAAGATGCTAAAAAAATCATGGAGGATGCCCGGGCAGAAATTGAAAAATTTAGAACAGAGGCGGAAGCCGAACTTGCTCGGTTGCCAAAAGAGATAGAAGAATTAAACCAGAGAAAAATCGAGGTGCGTAAGGATCTGGAAACTACTCTTTATGCCTACCTTGAAGCCCTTGAAGATTTTCCCGATTCAGTGGCTGGCGACAAGGATGACGATCTTTCCGACCTGTTTCAAAGTATCCAGATTCCTGATGGTGAGAGTGTTGATCCCGACGATATTGACAAACCCCGATAAACGGGAAGTAAGTCGGGACTCTTTTCAGTGCCCCCTTGAGGGGTATTAGTAACTTAATGATCTGTTTGACATTATTCATTTTCAGCAGGAGGATAAAAGAATATTTATGAAACGTTATGTGATCGGCAATTGGAAATGCCATAAATCGAGTGATGACGGACGTCGGTGGCTCGATAAGTTTGCCGCGCTGTACAGGCCACACCGG
>WTAT01000480.1 GCA_013139415.1 Desulforhopalus sp. | reverse complement strand
ATTGATGGTGACGATGAAGCCCTTAGCATCACATACCCATATGCCATCAGAAGATGCACCAATAATGGTTTCAAGCTGTCTATTTAATTCCTTATAAGATTCTGATGAGTTAGCAGAAACTTCGAAGGTATCTGGTACGTGGAAATTTAAGATTGCTCCGACGATATCCTGACCGCGCCATACCGGACTTCCATGGATGACCAATTGTCCCTCATCCATATCTATTGATTGATTCATGAGAGGTTGACCGCTTTGCAAACACTTCATTGTAGTGGGGTGAAAAACGGGAAGGACCTCTGAAATGTTGTTACCAATCAGATCTCTTGCAATGATCTGCAGGTTCTTTTCACTCTGGCGGTTAATATGGGTGATAATCCCATGGCTGTCGGTAGCAATAATTCCACTGCTGAAAAATTCAACAATGTTTTTGTCGCTGATGGCTTTATTCAATGCAGTCACCTGTTTTTTTCTTTGGAGACACCGAGACACCGAGACACCGAGACACCTTTAAGGAGTGCATGGATCTTAACAGAGGATATTGAGAATTATGACACTTTGTCATATCATTACACGAACCGAGTGAAGTTGCCAATGTCATGTTTTACCCGGTTGATTTTGTTGACTGTTTTGTCTTTTTTGTGATGCCTTTAAAGTGAAGAGACAATCATTTCTCTTGTGTTAGACACTTGCATAACGGCCTTGTTGAGTTCCGGTAACAAGGCCTTTTTTTTATCAGTTTTTACCATCCCTTTCTACTGTTTTAACAGTGATGGCTTGCGGCCTTTCAGCAGCCCCGCTGACTGCTTTCGAGGCAATATCCTGCACCTGCAGGTAGGCTTTTTCCTGCTGACTGTTGAGCTTTTCTATCTGTTTGGCTTGATCGCTCACCAGTGATTCCAGGCCGGAATTTTTTGTTTCCAACACTTTTTGCTCTCCTTCAGAGCCTTTGGTAAGTAGCGCTTTTTCCTGAGTGAAAATTGCGGTGAGTTCATTCTCTTTCTTTTCAATTGCAGAATTAATAGCTGTTTCTAATTCATCTGGAAAGTTATGTACTGATTTTTCCAAATTATCCATTGTTTTTTCCCGCTGGATAATCTGCTGTTCACGATCATCAAGTAAAGTTGTTTTTTCTTTAACATGTCTGTCTATCTTTTCTTTCTTTTCCGCAATCTCTTTTTCCAAGGCGGCTGATTTATCGGCAAAATTATTTTCTTCGATTGATCTGGAGCGCTGTAAATTGTATATATATTCGTCTTCTTCCCGTTTACGTTTCTTATCTCTGCTTTTCTGTTCTTCTATCGAAGTGTCTTTGTAGTCTTTCTTCTCATTTTCCCAGGTTGCACGTGTTTCACTTATTTCATCTTTAAGTTTTTCACGCTGAAGGGCCATTTCCTTTTCAAATTGGTTTTTAACCTGGTGATTGGACTCAAGGATAGCAGCAAGGGAGGCTGCATGTTTTTCAATCCCATAGATTTCTTCGAGTTCAGCTTGTTTTAGTTCAATAGCTTCCTGGATTACAGTGTATTTTTTTGCTTCTGAGGCAATTTTTTCGGCAAGGTCAGATAGCTCTTGAGCGATTGCGACCTTTAAATCGTGAATTTGAGTTGTTAGAATTGAGCTGGTTATTTCTTCAGCCTCCTTAACTATTTCTTTTGTTTTGGTTTCCTTTTTTACTTTTTCCGGATTGAGCAAGTTTTGCTCTTTTTGGGTCATTTCATGCTGCATCTTCTCGATAACATCGAGCAGTTCTTTTTTGGTATTTTTCATGGAAGAATCTTGAATCATGGTAATACTCCTTTTTTATTAAGACGAATCTTGATTTTTTGATTTTTAATAGCAATGGCAAAAGCACATTGAATGCGGAAGGAAACATGAGAGTGCAGACATACTACTCTTTCCGTGACTCTGTTACAACCACACCTCACCATTCGGTGGTGTTGTCGTAAAACTGAGTTTAAGTATATGATGTTAATGACTTTGATTAGTCGCATTGCTTCAGTTAAAATCATACTCTAGCATACTACTTGCCTCGTGGAAAAATGGCTTCAATCCCAAATGGTACATTGTACGAAAAGCTCTGGAACTTATGTCGTTATGTGTGATCAGATCATTAAAGGGATTGAAATGAATAGAAAAATCTTCTACAATAATGACTCTGAATAGTGCATTTTTTGAGTAAATAGCCATTCTGGATGAAAAGGATGTCTGTATGGATAGGACTTTTAAAACTCAGTCTCTACTCCCTTGGCTTGATCCGGGTTCCTCGAAGCTTCATCTGGAGTTTTCACTCCAGCGAAAACCGTTAGAGGTTCACAGCAAGTTTGATTCCGCCTTTCGTCTTCTAGACTCATCGTCACCGCTTTTTCACCTTGTTCACGGATCTTACAGGTCGCCTTCATTTAAATCAGTAAAGGAAATATTTTTGCTGGTTCAAAAAGACCACTGTTCTTTCACTGAAAAAAGCATTCCTTTCAATAACTCCAAAATTGATGAGGTCTGGCTGGAAGCGCTCAAGTTTGAAGGAGTTGCTGATCGGCTTGAGTATTTTGATAGCCTTTTCGAGAGATCGGTGGGAGAAACGGAAACGTTTTACCCTTTGTGGCAGTCGCTTTTTTATTGCGAAAAGCGTAAATGCTACTTTCATCCTCCCTGCCCTCAGTGTGGTAAGTTGCTGGAGCTTTGTCAGCATGATGAGATTTTATCAGCAGCAGGGCTTCCTCTCTATACCACTACGCTGGAACGATTTCTATTTTGTCCGGTTTGTCATGTGGACCGGTCCGGAAGCGATTTTTTTTACCATGATGAAGATGATGAAATTTGGCCTGTGGTCAAGAATCTTCGGGCTCTAGTTGATGGATTTACACAGCTTGTCAGGAATGGTTTGGGGGGTGATGGTTTTCCCTGTCAAACATGCAAGGAACAGGGCAATTGTTATAGTTCGGAACTTGCTTTTCAGAGGATAAGTGTCTTCGCTTTTTATCCTTTTAGAATGCTCATTACAGATGCTGCTCAGTTGCCTGCTCAGGATTTTATCTCAATGCTTGCCGGGGCATCATGCACGGAAATGAAAAAACAGCCATACATAGTGAGAGAACCTGGAAGATTGGCCTGTCTTGAAAGCTTTCGGCAACAGGGAACGGAAGGGATTGAACTATTTTTTGAAAATGACACAAGACGTTTTCTTGAGATTTTATATTTAAAAATTGCCTTTCTTGAGCAAATTGCCAGAACAGCTTTTGTTGCCCGAAAGCATTTGAAACACCCGGATCTAAGACTCACCATGGATCAATTTTGGGTTGATTTTCCAAACGTTCAAGGGCTTCTTCCTTCTTTTTGGAATTTTAAAGTCAAGTCTATTGCACTTGGTGTTTTCCCTTCGGATGATATCTCTTTTATCAAGGTCCCGGAATCCCTGGGTCTTTACTCTCTAGCCCTGCTTTGGTTTAACACTTTGCTTGTTAACAGGGAGCAGTCGGTAGGAGATGTGCAGCACGCTCTTGCCACATTGCTTAACAAGGAAAATGACTTTGAAAGTGCACCTGAGTTTTTTTCCAGTAGCACGAGTGGTTGTGGAGCTTTCGGTCCTGAAAATGTTTTCTGGCACCCGGTTGAAAATCAGCTGCCTCCTTTCTGGCTTGATCTTTGGGGAAAAGTTCTCGGGCTTGGCTGGTCACTTCTGCAGGCTTCTTTTGGGTCGACACACTTTTCAGACATTTTATTTGCAGGTGAAGTCAGCAAACTTGCAGGAGAAGTGAAAAAAACGCTGTTTGCCTCAAGAGATGAGTCGGTTGTAGTTCAAGAGAAAGATGATTACGATTTTGATATTCTTCAAATTCTTCTTTCCATTAAAGAGAAGTGGAAGGAGGACACGGTTGTAGTGAAAGAAGAAGTCGCCGATGAAGAAGTTGCCTATGAAGAAGTTGCCGATGATGAAGTTGCAGTAGAACTTGAACCAGACGTCGAGACAACCGGCTCTACTCCGGAAAATACCGAGCCGGCTTCCCTGGAATCGGATCTTGAAAAAACTGTGATCCTGAGTGTTGAGCAACTGGATGCTTTGAAGGAAAAGGGAGATCAGCAGGATCCGGAAGATGTGGGTAAAGAGATATCCGGTACAACAGGTGGAGGTGATTTCGAAGCTGGGGAAGATCTCGAAAAAACCGTGATTATGAATTTAAACGATTTAGGCTCAATGCTTCCTGATAATGGTTCTACCGCGGCGTTAGAACAACAAGACGATACGCCACAGCCCCAAAAAAATGCGGATGACGATCTTTCTGAAACAGTGATTATAAGTTTGGAAGAAGTTGAAAAATTGAAAAAAGGAAAAAATGGCAACAAGTGATATTTCCCTGGATCGATTAACTGCTGAAATCAAAAAAACCTATCTGGCTGATGAGGCTAATGGTGCCGCAAATGTGGAAGAGCAGCTCAACCGAACCTTTGCCGATTGTTCTCCCTCAGAGCGAAGTTATTTTCTAAAAAAACTGATTTCAGCATTTAGTCGAAGTTCTGCAGGTGATGCTGTTGTTTCTGGAATACCTTTGGACGAATACAATAATTTGTTAACAATGCTGCTTGGCAAGGAGATACTGAAAAAAAATTTGCCCCCTGAAGAGATGATGGCACAGTTGGCGGCTGCCGTGAATACTGTTTTTGACTCAGTAAACACCTTGGTTGGCGGTCTTAATGCCACTCTCATAGGGAGTGTGGAAAGTGAAGAAACAATCAGGGTGCTTATTCGCTCGAGTATCGATACGGATGAAGGAATAGGCGCGCTAAAAAAATTTCTCGATCAAACTGGTGAATTTTTTGCCATTGCCTTGAAGGCGTATAAAGAGGCTGCCCGGGTCAAGATAGGTGAAATACTCAACGAGCTCAACCCTGAAGGTCTTGAGGAGGAGTTTGGCGGCAAAATGAAATTTGGCCCATTATATAAATCCCATTTGTATGACTGTTATGTGGATAAATATAATACACTGCAAAATTGGCAGCGCTCAGGGTTGTTGCTGGAGGCTTTCATGAAAGAATTTGAAAATAATTGTCAAAATCTTTCTTCCCATATGAACATGGAATAAGGACTTTTTACCAAAATACGGGAAGTTATTCTTGGCGTCAAATATGCAACAAAGCAAGGTTTCGGCATGAAAAATTAGAAATAAAATCGCATAAAACTATAAATCTCATCCAGAGAGGGGTGTATATGAAGAGTTTTGGCAATGTTGTTCTAGTAGTTTTGGCGGCAATTTTCCTTGTCTCATGCGCAGCAACTCCACTCGTGCCTCCTTCATATTCTTATGGCAAGGATGAAATCCATATTGATATTAATGCTGACTCCAGTCTCAATCTGAACAAGGGGAGCGCCCATACCCTTCTTCTCTGTGTTCATCAATTCCGTGACCCCAATGCCTATAATCGTTTAGCTGGTGATAAAAACGGAATATACCAGCTTCTCGAGTGCTCCCAGTTTGATTCCAGTGTCACGCACTCCAAGAGAATCATTGTCCAGCCTGCCCAACAGGCACAGTATACCTTGGATCGAGCTGAAGGTACCAAGTATGTGGCTATTGTTGGGGGCTATTACAATGTCACCAAAGAGGATGTAACAAGTCTGTTTGAGATCCCGGTTATTGAACAATCTTCATGGATATTCTTTGGGAGCGGCGTTGCCGAAACCGGCAAACTAAATATTAAGCTGGATCTTGGCCCTCGATCTCTTCGGGGCAGTACTGGTCAATAGAAAACAGTTATAAACTGCCAGGTGCAGAGGTAGCTGGCTGCGGTCAGGGAGGTCATGGTGGATATTCAAAGACCCGTCTTTTGGCATCAGGGGCTTTTTTTACAGCCTCATCATTTTCAGCAAAATGATTTGTATATTCAGGGGTTACAAGCTCCCTTGCGTAAATTTCTGTCCCCTTATTTTTGGGGAATAGCAGGTTTTGACTATTCGAAAGGGGCATTGGAAAATTTCACTTTCCATCTGGTCAGCGGGGAGTTTCTTTTCCCGGACGGCACCTTTGTAGATTTTCCCGGAAACAGTGTTCTCGCAAGCAGGTCATTTGAAGATGCCTGGGTTGAATTGGGTAAACCTTTCACAATCTATCTTGGACTCAAAAAGATAGATGAGTCAGGTGTAAACTCCACCGAATTGACTGGGCCTGATGAAATTTCCGCAGTTGCGACCAGGTATGTCAGCAAGCCGGAACCTGAAGATGTAGAAGATTTATATGAAGCCGGGCCGGCAGGGCAGGTGAAGAAGATGCAGCTTGTCCTCAAATTTTTTTGGGAGACCGAAAAAGAAATGGTGGGGGATTATTTGTTACTGCCCCTTGCCCGGCTTGAAAAAGACGGCGAGACAATAAGGCTGTCGCCGCAATTCATACCTCCTGCCTTGACAATTCAAAGTTCTGAATTTCTTGATCAGGTTGTTCGCGATATCCGTGATCAGTTGGCCAGTCGCAGCCGTCAGCTCGACGAGTATAAAGCTCAGCGTGGTATACATACAAGTGATTTTGGTGCCCGCGACATGGTGTTCATGCTTGCTCTTCGAACACTTAACAGGTATGTGCCGCTTCTTTTTCATTTTACAGAGTCTGCGACTGTTCACCCCTGGCAGGTTTTTGGCCTGTTACGTCAACTCATCGGCGAACTTTCTTCTTTTTCTAACCAGATCAACGTGGTGGGAGAGCAGGAAGATGGACAGGCGTTGCTTGGTGGTTATGATCACAGTGATCTCAGCAGGTGCTTTCTTGCTGCCCAGTCGCTTATCTCTCGGTTACTGGATGAAATAACTGCAGGTCCCGAATATGTCATTGAACTTGTATCTGATGGGACCTATTTTACCGCGGACTTGTCTCCTGCTCAGTTTTCTGAAGGAAATCGATACTATATTGTGGTGGAAACCGAGGATGATCCGGACAAGGTTCTTGATTCTCTGCAAGGAATAGCCAAACTTGGATCAAGAGAATCCTTGCCCCTGCTCATAGCAAGGGCTCTGCCTGGGGTTGGTCTGGAGCATTTGTCGATTCCACCCCAGGAGTTGCCGCGCCGGTCCCATAGTCTCTATTTTCAGGTTAACCACCACAGTGATCAGTGGGCCAATGTTATGAGCAGCAACAATATTGGGCTGTATTGGGATAATGCACCGGACGATTTTAAGGCAGAATTGATGATTGTCGGGAGGACATAAATGCGCTTGCGTGATTGCTTTGCCGAACTGATTGCCTATGTAGCATATTTTATAAAATCTAAAAATAGAGATAGTCTGTCCTTTGGTCAGGTGCAGGCCGATGTGCGGCGTCTGCTTTCTGAAACTGAATCTACCATGCGTGGTGGGGGCATTGACTCCGAAGAATATAATGAGGCGCGTTTTGCCGTCTGTGCCTGGGTAGACGAGGCTCTTCTTGGTTCAACATGGGTTGGAAAAACAGAGTGGCAAAAAGATTCTCTCCAGCGCAAGTATTTTCAAACATCCGACGCCGGTCAAGAATTTTTTGAACGATTAAATAGTCTGGGCCAGCAGCAGCGGGATGCCAGGGAAATTTATTATCTCTGCCTTGCCATGGGTTTTAAAGGTCGCTATCACCAGGAAGGTGATGAACCGTTACTTGAACAGCTGAAAACTTCCAACCTGAAATTTCTGCTTGGCAGCTCGGTTGGACTGCCTTCCTTGGAACGGACCGAACTTTTTCCAGAAGCCTATCCTGTTGAAGGGACGGAGCTTGCTTCTTCGGGGAGCAAAAGTTTTTTCACACCAGTGACACTGACGGCCCTGCTGGCACCTCTTGTTCTTTTTGGAGGTCTTTTTCTGATATACAGTTTTATTTTAAATAATATCGGTGAGAACTTCTTAAAATTGGTCCCCTAATGAAAAAGTATCTGGCAGTATTTATCAAATCATTGTTGCTCCTTACTGCAGTGACACTTGTGGTTCTGTTGGTTGTGGGACTGGTGTTGCTTCTGGATTGGCCCTGGTGGACGGGCTTCTTTTTTATCCTCTTCTTTATTGGTCTTGCTATCGGAGTTTTTTGGCTCCGTAAAATGATACTGCGTCGTCGTGAAAAGCAATTTGTCAATCAGATTGTTTCACATGATGATATGCAGTTGAAAGGTATGGCTGATCAGGAGAAAGAACAATCGCGTCTCCTGCAGGCAAGCTGGACAGAGGCGATCGAAACACTTAAACACTCCCACTTGAGAAAGTTTGGCAACCCTCTGTATGTGTTGCCATGGTATCTGGTTATAGGGGAAAGTGCTTCAGGAAAAACCACTGCTATCAAAAGTGCCGGTTTATCATCCCCTTTCGCCGAGGGGACCAAGGTCTCAGGGCTTTCCGGTACCCGTAACTGTGATTGGTGGTTTTTTGAACAGGCAATAATCATTGACACGGCGGGGCGTTATGCAATACCTGTCGATGAAAGCCGTGACAAGGATGAATGGCGTAATTTCCTGTCTTTGCTGGGGAAATACCGAAAAAAAGAACCACTCAACGGCTTGATAGTCTCCATTGCCGCTGATAAACTTTTAGGGGGATCCGTAGAAGAACTTGAGAGCGAAGGTCTCCAGATCAGAAACCGAATAGATGAACTCATGCTGTCTATCGGTGCAAAATTTCCTGTCTATGTGGTGGTGACCAAATGTGACCTGGTAAAAGGAATGACGCAATTTTCCGATAAACTCCCTGAAAGCGTCATTAAACAGGCCATGGGCATGGTAACTCCTCAGGTGAGCAAGGCGCCCCAGGCCTTTTGGAAACAGGCAGTCGAAACGGTAAGTGAACGTCTCAACACACTTCTTCTACGTATTCTTCATGATAGCGGGACCAAACAGCTTGATCCGGCCCTGATTCTCTTTCCCTGCGAATTCGAACGGCTCGCTCTTGGATTGAAGCCTTTTATGGGTAAGGCATTTCAGGAAAACCCATATCAGGAGACACCAATTCTGCGGGGGCTTTTCTTTACCAGCGGCAGGCAAGAAGGAACACCATATTCCCATTTTCTCCATAAACTTGGCTTTCTGGCAGAAAAGGAGGTGCTTGACGGCACAAACAGGGGAATGTTTCTCCACGATTTTTTCGCCAAAATCCTGCCCATGGACAGGGGGATTTTTGCACCGACCAGGCGTGTTCTCGAGTGGCGTCGGTTGAGTCGGAACCTCGGCCTGACCTCATGGGTTGCCTTGGTGGTTGCTTTCTGTGTCCTGATGAGTTTCTCGTTTGTCAAGAACCTGAGCACCATGCGTGAAGTGCCGAAAGAGTTTCTTGAGACACCGGTTATTCGAGGTGATCTGTTGTTGGATGTTGTGGGTTTGGACCAGTATCAGCAGGCAATCTTGAAAGTTGAAGAAACAAATAAAAATTGGTGGATTCCCCGCTTTGGTTTGCATGAAAGCATTGATGTGGAGGAGCAACTCAAGGATAATTTCAACCAGCAATTTCGGAAAAGTTTTCTTCAGCCTCTTGATACAAAGATGTCCCAAAGGATGGCAGGGTTTACCATGGCCACACCGGACACCATTATCAGCCGTCATGTCAGTCACTTGGTGCGGCGAATAAATTTGTTGAACCATCGTCTGAAAACCAGGGATAAACAGACTTTCCTGGATATGCCTCAAGCATCATTTCTGGTGATGCTGTCCCAGGAACAGGGACAAATGATACCGGAAATCAGAAAAAAGATGGCAAACATGTATCTGCACTATCTTTTGTGGAATAAGGACGACAGTCAAATCAACCTTGAGAGAAATGAACTGCAGGCCTGGTTGAAACAGACATTGGCCATCAATGCGAATCAGCTTAACTGGCTTGTGGTCTGGGCCAATGAGCAGGATGGCTTAAAGTCAGTAAGACTGGAAGACTTCTGGGGCGGAAGTCGGGCTGTTTCTGGTGCCGTAGATGTCGCTCCTGCGTTTACCAAAGATGGCAAAGGGTACATTGATGCATTTGTTCTGGAGCTTGAAGCTGCACTTCCTGATCCAGGGGTGATGCTCATTGCCCGCCAGAAAATTGATTTTGCCGAGTTTTATCGAAAGCAGTTCATGGATGACTGGCGAGCCTTTGCTTTGCAGTTTCCAAAAGGAGCTGAGCGCCTTTCCGGGTATGAAGAGTGGCTGCCAATGGGCCAGAAAATTACCAGCCTTTCAGGGCCCTACTTTAGCTTGCTTGACCAAATGGGGGCTGAGCTTAGTTTTGTTGCAGGCATGGAAAATGAATCTCCTGGCTGGATTTCCCTGGTCCTGCAGCACCAGGCCGTCCTTGGACAGTCAGCTGTTCTGGCCAAGGCGGAAGGAGGAGCTTTTATGGCTAAGGCCGGCATGAAATCCCAAAGGCTCCTTGGCAAGATCGGCAGCAAGCTCGATACATCAGAAGCGGCAGACAGCCTGAAAAACCAAATGAAGGCAGCCAGAGCTCTTTTTGAATATCAAAAGTCCTTGAAAGAGGCAATGCTTTCCCTTGTTCCCAGAAAAGCAGCTTATGTTGCGGCAGCAGCTGTTTTTAATGATGAGAAAACTGCACTGAGCTCAGCCAGTCAGGCTGTTGCCACGATGCAAACGTACCTGACTTCCGGAAAAGAGGATGAAGATGTTTTCTGGAAGCTTCTGGCTGGTCCGATAGATTTTCTCTGGGCCTTTGAACGGACTGAAGCCGCATGTTATCTGCAGGAACGTTGGGACAAGGAGGTGTATGTCGAGATTATGGGCATGAGGGACAAGCAGAAGGTCCTTGAGCTTTTGCTTGATCAGGATGGATATGCCATGAAGTTTATCAAAGGTCCAGCTGCGCCTTTTCTTAGCAGGAGCCCCAGGAAAGGATATTATGCTGAAACAGCGCTGGATGGGAAAGTAGCCTTTAATCCGGACTTTCTAAACTTTCTGACTCGTGGAGTAAGTGTAAAAAGGTCGAGTCGCCCTAGTTATGATGTCTTTATTGAAGGTTTGCCCACGGAAGTGAATAAAGGGGCTCTTATTAAACCCCATGCGACCCATGTGGAACTGCAATGCGCCAGTAAAAGCCAGAAGTTAAGTAATTACCAATTCCGCACTGGGAAAAGTTTTCATTGGACCCGGGAAACTTGTGAGAATGTGGTCTTTGAGATTGAGGTAAGTGATATGGTGCTGATAAAGGAGTATTGGGGGCGCCAGGGATTTCCTTCATTTCTGAAAGATTTTAGAACAGGGAAGAAAAAATTTTATCCCAGGGATTTCCCTAATCACCAGTCTTCGCTGAAGAGGCTGGGTATCAAATATATCACAGTAAACTATAAGTTCGCCGGCAATAAACCTGTGCTGGATTTGACCAGGGCCACTCCGGGCAGAGTGCCGTCAAGGATTGTGAAATGCTGGGATTAAGAAAACGAAAAAAATCTGTGACAAACTGGCAATGGGACGTTGCCGGTAAGCATCCTGTCGCCAGAGATTTTTTTGCCTTGGGTCAACCCTCCTTAATGGCTGAGGCATTTACAGAATGGATTCGGCGTGGGGCGGAAAGTCTTGCCTTCACCTCAAAAGAACTGCTTGTCCATTCCTGCTCATGGCGCTTTTGGGCCAAAACCCCTCAAGCTGGGGTTTTGGCCTGTGGAGTGATTCGAAACAGTTGTGATTCCGTGGGGCGACCTTTCCCACTGCTTGTCATGGGTACCGGAAAACTGGAAAACTGGGAAGATAACTGGGAACTTTTACCTTTTGCCTGTGAAGGATCCTGGCGTCAGATGGAACAGTTGGCGAGCAGGAAGTATAAGTCATTTGAGGTTTTTCAGGAAGATGTGGGCCAGCTTCGTCCTCCCCAAGGGCGCTGGCATGAAATGAATTTGGTAAAAACGGCCCTTGCTGAAAATAATGAATCCAGTGCCAACTTTGATTTTCATCTTGGCTTGCTTGAGCAAGACCAGGCCCTGTTTCTGCCTTTTCAGGAGACTGGACAGTATGATTTTTTTACCATGATAGACAATGTGCATTCTCTGCTTAAAATTAAAATAAGGGCTCCATCCAACTCAATCTTTATGGGAGGCTTGATTGAACATCCTGGTCTTGTTCTATTGAAAAGGCCTTTGGCTGGAAAGGATTTTGAACGTATGTGGATACCGGGGACAAAGTAGAAGGGTTGATATCGGAGTCGGAGTTTATGCCCTGATTTCAAGGGTGCTTACCTCAGAGGATAAAATTTTGACCATAACGTAGAGATTGGAAGAAAAAGCAATTTTTCAAGGTAGCCTTAGAGAGGAGCCAGCCATGGAAATAAAGGAACTGATACAGGCAGGAAAACTCGCTGAGGCCAGGTTGCGACTTGTGGCTGCTGTAAAAGCTTCTCCTGCTGATTTGGCCAGTCGGACCCTCTTGTTTCAGGTGCTTTGCTACAGTGGGGAGTGGGATAAAGCGGACTTCCATTTAGAAGCCATAGCTGGTCAGGACAGTGAACGGGGGGCTGGCGCACTCGGTTACAGAAATATTGTTCACGCAGAGAAGGATCGGCGTGATGTTATCAACAACAACTTAAACGCATCGTTTATTTCCGATCCACCTGAGTATCTCAACCTCTTTCTGCAGATTCGAAAAAAGCTTAGTGACGAAAAAGAAAATGAAGCAGGAGAGTTGTTGGCAACACTGGAATCCCTGCGTCCTACTATCAGCGGGACGGTGAATGATACTCCTTTTGTCGGTTTCTGTGATACGGATACGACACTTTTTCCTTTTCTTGAGGTAATCGCCCATGAGCGGTACCTGTGGGTTCCTTTTGAATCCATTCGGGAACTTTCTATTTCCCAGCCTGATTCTCTTCTTGATCTCCTGTGGATAGCGGCCCTGATAACCACCTGGGAGGGACTCACCATGAACTGCTATTTACCGGTTCTCTACCCAAATTCGTTTCTCCATGAAGATGAAAGAATCAAAATGGGCCGCATGACCGATTGGCAGCCTCTGACTGGAGCCTATGCTCAAGGGGTAGGGCAGCACGTCTTTGAGGTTGGTGGAAAAGACATGGCCATACTAGAGATACGCGACATCGTTTTTAATTTTCCAGGAAATAAGGAAAGTGATGAAGAAAAATCTTGATCTTGAAGCAATACTGTCCCCCATAGAGGGTGAAAATCCGGCCGGCATATCTTTGCGTTACGATCCTGTTTACGATGAGATTCAGGAGGCGAGAAGGGCTGATGATCTACTGGACAGGGGTGACTGGCAACATGAAATAAAAACCTCGGACTGGGACAAGGTATTTGATCTCTGTGTCTCAGTATTAACCGAGAGGACCAAAGATATTCAGATTGGGGTCTGGCTTGTTGAATCTTTAACAACAACAGAAGGATTTGAAGGGCTGCATGCCGGTTTACAGGTTTTGACCGGATTTCTACAGCAGTTCTGGGACAATGTTTATCCAGAGATGGAAGATGATGACCTGGATTACAGGGTTGGTTCCCTTGAATTTTTAAATGACAAGGTGTGGCTGGCGATCAAACAGGTTCCTCTAACCGATAGCAGCAGGACCCCCGGGTATTCCTGGATGAAGTGGCAAGAGTCGCGGCAGGTGGGGTCGGACCAGGACACTCGTAATCAGTATGGTGATGTGGATGGCGACAAACGCCAGGCTCGGGAGGAAGCGATAGCCGAGGGCAAATTGCCTGTTGAGGAATTTGATGGCGCTGTCGGGGGGTCCCCAAAATTATTTTATGAAACCCTGTATGGACATTTGACAGCCTGCCTGGAAGAATTCAAACTTCTCGATCAAATCGTAGATGAAAAATTTGGACGTGAGGCACCAAGATTGGCAGAATTGAGGACCGCTTTGGAGGACTGCGATCTTCTTGTTGCCAGGATATTGAAAGAAAAAAGAGAACTTGAACCTGATATCCATTCTTCTGAGCCTGAGCTTGAGCCTGAGTCTGTACCAGTGGAACCTGAAACTGTTGCACAGGAAGAGGCTGTCGTTCAGGAGCCCCCACGGGAACATGAGACACTGCCTTCGGATAACAGCACCTTCTCCCCAGGCCCTGTGGCAACCTACCGTGTTAATCGGTTACTGGGGTCTGCCGGTATTGAAGAAGCCGTGTGGCAGGATGCCCTGGAAAAACTGAAATCAGAGGGGATTAAACAGGCATTGGAGCAACTTCTGGGCGCCTCGTGCAGTGCTCAGTCCATGCGGGAAAAAACAAATTTCCGGCTTCTTATGGCTAAACTTTGTTTAGAGGGTAATCGTCCTGATTTGGCCAAGCCCATAGCCGAGGAGCTGAATGGTCTGCTCGAAGAGTTGCAGCTGACCAGGTGGGAATCCCCCATATGGATAGCCGAGGTGCTTGATACGCTTTATCAGTGTCTGTCTATCGAGGGCGCTCCCGATGATGACATTTATCGTGCAACGGACATATTGAGAAGAATTTGTACATTGGATGTTACCAAGGCAATGGGGCATATGAGCTGATGAACATATGAGCTGATGAACATATGAGCTGTTGAGTAGTGTACATAATGGAAAAGGAGGAACCACATGGCCAAAGAAAGTCTGCAGCATACCCTTGACCGGGTAAGAGCCCCCAGAGTTCAAATTACCTATGATGTCGAGATAGGGGACGCGATAGAGATGAAGGAAATACCCTTTGTTGTTGGGGTGTTGGCTGATTTGTCAGGTAAGCCCGATGAACCTTTGCCAAAACTCAAAGAGAGAAAGTTTATTGAGATAGATCGTGACAACTTCAACAATGTGTTGGAGGGAATGAAGCCTCGTGTAGCCTATAGGGTGGATAATAAACTTACCGAAGATGATGGCCAGGTAGCGGTTGAACTTCGCTTTAAATCCATGGATGATTATCATCCGGAACGGGTTGCAGAGCAGGTTGGGCCGGTGCGTAAACTTGTTGAAGCCAGGAAGCGGCTTTCCGAGATGCTTAATAAGCTGGATGGCAATGACAAGCTGGATGAATTGCTTCAGGATATTATCTCAAGTACCGAATCCCTGGAAAAGTTGGGTAAGGAAGCCGGTGCCGTGAAAAATGAAGATGAAACCAGTAAAGAATAAAGAAGGAGGACCAGATGGCAGAAAAGGAACAGCAGGTCCAGCCGGAAGCACAAGCAGAGGAAGTGCAGGAAAAAAGCCTCCTGGATCAGATAATTGACGATGGGCGTCTTGCCAGAGAGACGAGCCAGAGAGACTTTGCAAAGGATGTTGTAGGGGAGTTTGTCTCCCAGATCATGGCAGGAGAAATGACGGTCTCAAAAAATACCGAGGCCATGATCAACGCCAGGATCAGTGCGATTGATAAACTGATTTCAGACCAGCTCAATGAAGTCATGCACCATGAGGATTTCCAGAAAATTGAGGCCTCCTGGCGTGGTCTGCAATATTTGATTGACCAGAGTGAGACGGGTGAACAGCT
>WTAT01000141.1 GCA_013139415.1 Desulforhopalus sp. | reverse complement strand
GAAAGTGCAGACATCCTTTTATGGAAAGGGATTCTCTTCTGGTTCTCGCAGACTATGTGACTGTTGAAGCAGGTAGCGGGTGCGTACATACTGCTCCCGGTCATGGCGCGGACGATTATCAAACCGGCCTGAGATACGGCCTGGACATTCTTTCTCCTGTTGATGGCGATGGGATGTATACAGCAGAAGCGGGCCAGTATGCAGGGCATAAGGTACCGGCTGTAAACAAGCTGATAACTCAGGATATGGCTGATTCCGGTGCCCTGATTCATGAAGCCGCCCTCAACCACAGTTATCCCCATTGCTGGCGATGTAAAAAACCTGTTATGTACCGGGCCACGCCCCAATGGTTCATATCTATGGATAATAACCAGCTGCGCACAAAGGCACTCTCTGCTATTGAGAGCGTTGAATGGACCCCTGCATGGGGGAAGCAGCGGATTTATTCCATGGTGGAAGGACGCCCCGATTGGTGTCTCTCACGTCAACGCAGCTGGGGGGTCCCGCTGACTGTCATAAGCTGCAAGTCCTGTGGTGAGGTTGTTAAAAGCGAGGCCGTGGTTGAGAAGATTGACGAGCTTTTTCTAAAAGAAGGGGCAGATGCCTGGTTTAGCCATGATGTTAAGGACTTCCTGGTTGATGGAAGCACATGTACAAAGTGTGGTTCCGCTGAGTTTGAGAAAGAAAATGATGTCTTGGATGTCTGGTTTGATTCCGGCGTCAGTCATGCGGCTGTCTGTGAAGAAAGAGATGAACTGAGAGCACCTGCTGATCTCTATCTTGAGGGCAGTGATCAGCATCGTGGCTGGTTCCAGAGCTCTCTTCTCACCTCCGTAGGAACCCGGGATCGAGCACCTTATAAAGGAGTTTTGACCCATGGCTATGTTGTTGACGGGCAGGGTAAAAAAATGTCTAAATCCGTTGGTAATGTTGTCGTTCCTTCAGAGGTTATTGAAAAATATGGTGCTGAAATCCTGAGACTCTGGGTGGCCAGTGAAGAATATCGGGATGATATTAAGGTCTCCGATGAAATTCTCAGACAGGTTTCTGATTCCTATCGTAAAATCCGCAATACCATGCGCTATTTCCTGGGCAATCTGGATGATTTTCAGCCCGAGATACACAGCATATCCTTTAGTGAATTACCAGAACTTGATCGCTGGGCCCTGGCTAAATTCGAGGAACTGAGATCGAAGGTGACCAAGGGGTATGATAAGTATGAATTCCACACCATTTATCAGGCGTTGAACTATTTTTGTGGCACCACCATGAGTTCATTTTATCTCGATATCCTGAAAGATCGTCTCTATACATCGGGAACAAACTCTCATCTCAGGCGTTCCGCCCAGACTGTTCTCCATAGGATTCTTGAGGGTCTGCTGCGCTTAATGAACCCTATACTCTGTTTTACAGCAGCAGAGGCCTGGAATTCCCTGCATAAGGTTGCAGCAAAAGATGCTCTGGAAAAAAGTATCTATTTTGCTGAATTTCCATCGGAGGATAAAATCGAATGCGATGACCAGATGATGGAAAAATGGTCAAAGCTCATTAAAGTTCGTTCGGATATAACCAAAGCCTTGGAAATAGCCCGTCGAGAAAAGGTTATTGGGCACTCACTGGAAGCGGAAGTGCTCCTGAGGGCTGAAGGGGAACTCGCAGATTTTCTAAAGAGCGAATGGCAGACTGTAAAAGAGATCTCAATTGTCTCTGAACTGTCTGACTTAAAGGATGACACTCCTAAGGTCGGAGTGCGCTTCACCAGTGAAGAGGTTCCAGGGTTTACCATTCAGGTTCAACCTGCACCTGGTGAGAAGTGTTTGAGGTGCTGGATACGATCAACTACTGTTGGGGTAAATGAGGCACATCCTGAGATTTGTAACAGGTGTTCAGATGTTCTGGCGGATATGGCCGTACAGAATTAAAGTATAAAACGTGCTATATCTTGCAGTCATAATTGTGGCAATTGTTGCTGATCAGCTGACTAAGGCGATGGTTGTGGATTCGTTGCTGTTGTATGAATCCAGGGAAATAATACCAGGCTTTTTTAACCTGGTTTATGTCACCAACAGCGGTGCTGCATTTAGTATGCTTGCAGATATGAATTCGCCATGGCGACATTATTTCTTTCTCAGTATCGGATCAGCTGCTCTTATCGGATTAACTGTTGTTTACTGGAAACTAAGAAATGTTAACAGTCTATATAGTTGGTCCCTGGCTTTGATTGCCGGGGGGGCTGCCGGAAACCTGATAGATAGGATACGGTTCGGGGCGGTGATCGACTTTCTCGACTTTTATATTGGCAACTATCACTGGCCGGCATTTAATGTCGCCGACTCGGCAATATGTGTTGGTGCCGGTCTGTTTTTACTTATTAATATCTTTGATACAAGAAATCAGGACTTGAGGAAAAATCAATGAAAATTGCTGTTCTGTTCCCCGGCCAAGGCTCGCAATATCTGGGCATGGGGCAAGAGTTTACTACCACTGATCCCGAATGTGTTGCCCTTTTGGCAATGGCTGAAGCAACTTGCGAACTGCCTCTCGGCTCTTTGTGTGAGAGTGGTCCTATGGAAGAGTTGACAAGAGCAACCAATCTTCAACCGGCAATCACCATTACCAATCTTATTTGCTGGCAGGCATTTAAGAATGCGTTAGGCAACGATGTCTCGGTGAGTTGTTTTGCCGGCCACAGTTTAGGTGAATACTCGGCTCTTTATGCCGCAGGAGTTATTGGTGCAGAAGAAGCCATGCGACTTGTCAGCAAAAGGGGTACGCTGATGGAACGGGAGGGGATAGCAAATCCCGGCGGTATGCGTGCGGTTTTGGGGCTCGATATTGATACAATTGAAGAACTTATCGGTAGCTACCAGGGTCCAGGACATGTAACCGCTGCGAATCATAACACTCCACAACAAGTGGTTATCTCCGGGTCAATGAATGCGCTGGACGAGGTTGGCAGGAAAGCTGAAGAAAAAGGGGGCAAAGTCATTGCCCTTAATGTAAGTGTTGCCAATCATAGTCCGCTGGTAGCGGATGCTGTCCCCGATTTTGCCAAGTATATGGCCGAAATCGAGTTCAAACCTCCTAATGTTCCTGTATATTTCAATGTTTCAGCTGCACAAGAGACAGACACAGGGAAGATCAAAGAAATGATGGCAGGCCAGATTGCATCACGAGTGAGGTGGTGTGAGATAATCGAAGCGATGTTGGCTGAGGGGGTTGATACATTTATTGAGGTCGGCCCCAAAACTGTGCTTAAAGGAATGATGAGGAAAATTATTCCTAAAGGGACAAAAGTGACCTCTTTGCAATTTGACACACCGGCCTCCCTGTCTCAATGTGTAGATAAGATCAGAAACGCATGAAAGTGTTCGTTTGTGGAAAGTGTTCGTTTGTGTATTGGTAAGTAGCTGATTGGTTATATAAAAAGCTGTTTCCAATGGAGCGGTTAATGTCGCAAGTGATTGAAAAGTATATGGATCGGATATTGGCTGGCCACGATCTGGAGTTTGATGAAGCATTGGAACTTGCTCTCGAAGCTGATCCGGCTGAACTTTATCAGGCTGCAGATGATTTGAGGCAGAAGCTGCATAAGAACAGTCTTGATATGTGTTCCATTGTTAATGCTAAATCAGGCAAATGTTCTGAGGATTGCAAGTTTTGTGCGCAGTCATCACACTACGACGTCGAGGTTGCTACCTACGATGTAGTTGATGTGGTTAAAGCTGTCTCTCTTGCCAAAGAGAATGAGCAGTTCGGTGTTCAGCGATTTTCATTGGTGACTGCCGGCAGAACAGTTTCAGAAAAGCATCTTGAGGAATTCAGGCAGATATATCAGCGACTGCAGGAGGAAACGCAGCTTTCACTCTGTGCTTCTATGGGATTTCTTACTTCGGAAAAGGCCTTAAAGCTAAAAGAAATGGGAGTAACTCGCTACCACTGTAACCTTGAAACAAGTCGGAGTTTTTTTCCTAAGGTCTGCAGTAGCCATACCTGGGATGAGAAGGTGGCAACAATAAAAATTGCCCATGAGGCTGGTTTGGAAGTCTGTTCCGGTGGCATTGTTGGTATGGGTGAAAGTCTTGAGCAGCGTCTTGAGCTGGCTTTTGAACTCCGGGAGTTGGGCATACTTTCTATTCCATTAAATATTCTAACCCCCATCAAAGATACTCCGTTCGCTGATATCGCTCCGCTTAGTGTTGCTGAGGTGCTTACCTGTGTTGCCATGTTCAGATTTATTAACCCAATGGCCGTTATTCGGCTGGCTGGGGGGAGGAACCTGTTGGGCGAGGAGCAAAAAAGGTGTTTTTCCTCCGGAGCAAATGGTGCGATTGTCGGTAATTATCTGACTACCGTTGGTAATAGTCTGGGTGAGGACATTGAAATGTTCCGGGCTCTCGGGTTTGACGTTGCAGATGAACAAAAGTAGAGAAGCATCCGGGTGTTGATCTTTTCCCTCTTCAAAATTATCAAACTGGAGCAAAAAATCTTAATCTTTTTTGATATCTGCCAACAATAGAATTACGCATAGAGAACTGACATAAATGATCAGAAAGGAAGAATATGAAGGGCGTGGAAAAAATTTGTTTGAGCTGTAAATATTTCCGGCTGGAGAGTGTGGAAAAAGGCATCTGTCGGGTGGATAAGGACAGAGATAAAAAATATCCGGTAAAACATAAAAATGACGAATGTGCCAGATGGCAGGACTGTGGTCAACAGTATTTCATCCGACTAGGATGGATTAAGGGGAAGGTTGCGATCTCTGAATAGGGTTTTTATTACATACTCTTTGTTAAAAAAGCGGCAATCTCGAAAGATTGCCGCCTTTTTTATGTGCATCAGTTTATGTGATAAGTGGAAGGGGATTTGATATATTTTGAAGTAGAAGCTGTTTGACAAGTGAGTCAGGCGGGTAAATAGTAGAAATACACGTTTTACAGGGGTTTTGGTGATTGCAGTTGAAACGATGTGATTGCACTCATGTGCTTGGCTATATCTTTCTTTCAGGGTGAATTAATGTTTCATTTACGTCCAGTGTACAGCTTCTTGGTAAAAACCGTTTTTTTCACCTTGCTGATAACGATTTTAATAGGATTTCCTGTTACCAGCTTTTCCAGTAATGAAAATTTTTCGGATAGCTGTTTGGCAACTACCTGGCCTTCTGATTTGAGTCAGTTGACTTCCGATCCATCTTTGTTTCGTGGAAAGCTGAAAAACGGTTTCCGGTATGTGGTAAAGCAAAATCAGGAACCGGAAAACAGGGTTGCCCTCTACCTCGACGTGCAGGCGGGATCTTTGCATGAAACCGATAGTCAGCGGGGTGTCGCACATTTCCTTGAACATATGTTGTTCAACGGCTCGAAAAATTTTCCGCCGGGAAGCCTGGTCGATTATTTTCAATCACTCGGGATGAGTTTTGGCGGAGATACCAATGCACACACCTCCTACGATGAGACTGTCTATAATATAATTTTACCAAATGGTTCCGAGCAAAAGGTCGATGCTGGATTTCTTGTCATGGCCGATTATGCCAGGGGGGCTTTACTCCTTGATTCGGAAATAGACAGAGAACGGGGAGTGATCCTTGCAGAAAAACGGGCCAGGGATTCTGCCGGATATCGAACCCATGTCGCCAGGACCGGTTTTGCCTTTCATGGAACAAAATATTCAGAGAGGATGCCTATCGGTGTACAAAAAACTCTAGAAGAAGCCGACCACGATCTACTCAGGTCTTATTATGATACATGGTACAGGCCGGATAATATGATTCTGGTTGTTGTTGGCGACATTAACCCGAAGCTTGCCACAAGTCTTATAAAAAAGCATTTTGCAAAGCTCTCACCAGCAGGTCTAAAACCCCAGTGTCCTGACTTTGGAAAATTGGCACATCAAGGAGTCGAAGCATTTTATCATTATGAGCCGGAACTTGGAAAAACCAATGTCACTATCCAGACCCTGTGGGATTTACCGATTGAAAATGATTCCCTTGAGTTGGAAAAAAAAGAACTGCTCCAGATTATGGGCTCAATGATTCTTCGTTACAGGATTCAACAGTTACAGGAAAAAGCAAAAGTGCCCTTTGCCCATGCAGGTTATTATTCCGGGGATATTGTTAATCGCATCGGTTACGGATCTCTTTCTGCTCAGGTTGATGCGGAGCACTGGCAAGAAACTTTAATCTCTCTTGACCGAATTCTACGACAGGCGGTATTACACGGCTTTAGAAAAAGCGAAGTGGAAAGGGTTAAAAAAGAGATCCTTGCTCAGCTGGATGCCAGGGTTTTGACAGCTGGTTCAGAGGATTCCCGAACCATTGCTCGCAGGATCATCGACCACTTGAATAATAATCGAGTCTATCAGTCCGCCGAACAAGAAAAGGCGCTCTATGGGTCTCTCATCGAAGAGATTTCAGTTGCTGAGCTGAATGGGGCCTTTCAGGAGGTATGGAGCCATAAAAGCAGGCTGGTCTCCGTGACCGGTGATGTTAGGTTAGGAGAAACAGGGGCCGCGAAAATTGCCTCGATATATCGGAACATTACCAGGGAACCGGTAATGGCATCGGTCAGTGAGAACACGCATGTGTTTCCTTATCTACAGCCGTCCTCTTCAGTTAATCCAAACCCAATAACAAGCTATCTAAAGGATATTGATGTTGAAAGATTAGTTTTCACAAACGGATTGACAGTCAACCTTAAAAAAACACAATTTGAAAAAAACAGGGTACGGATCAGCGCCGATTTTGGAGCAGGAAAACTGAATGAGCGTGTTCCAGGTATGGCAATGCTTGTTGAGGGTGTAATCAATGGCTCAGGAAGCGGAACACTCCCTCAATCGGCAATCGACGCGTTGCTTGCCGGCAGTTCAATAAATATGTCATTTAGAGTTGGTGAGTCTGCATTTTCATGGACAGGTACTGCACTGGCTAAGGATTTTGAGCTTTATAGCCAGGTTTTACACACCCTGCTCATTGATCCGGGACTTCGGGAAAATATTTTTACTACAGTTAAAGAAAATTTCCAGCTGATGTACCAAAAAATTGGTCAGGAGATTGAGGGTGCCTGGCCGCTGACGGTTCAGCCTTTTTTAGCAAATTATAACGATCGATTCGGATTGCCTGCCTGGGAGGATGTTGAAAAATTAGACTACGATATTCTGGTGGAATGGGCTCATTCCCTCATTAGACAAGAAAATTTGGAAATATCGGTGGTTGGTGATTTTAACAGGGAGGATGTTGTTTCTGTACTGACAAAATATTTTTCAGGAATGAAGCTTTTAGCTGCTCACATACCGGCGTCGCCTCCCATGCATTTTCCAGTTGGTAAAGAGCTTGACGTAAAGGTTGATACTTCAGTTGAAAAATCACTGGTTGTTGTCGCCTGGTCAACAGATGATTTCTGGAATATACATAGAACAAGACGATTACATCTTCTGGCCAGAGTGTTTGGCGACAGGTTAAGAAAAATCATCAGGGAAAAGTTGGCTGCCAGTTACTCTCCTAATGTTTCAAGTTTTGGCAGCAGAGTTTACAGTGGTTATGGCTATATAATTTCACAACTGTTAGTGAAACCGGGCACTGAAGATTTTGTAATTAAGGAAATATTCAAAATAAGTGATCAGTTGAAGCGGGAAGGTATTACTGCTGATGAACTGGTTCGGGCCAGAGGTCCGCTTGTGACTTCTCTGAGAGAAAGTATCCGGACAAACCAGTACTGGTTAAATTCTGTGCTTTCACTCTCTGCAAGATACTCTCAGCAATTGGATTGGCCGAGAACAATAATCAGTGACTATACTTCAATAAGTGAAACTGAGGTAAATGAATTAGCCACAAGGTATTTGGATAATAATAATGCTGCTATTGCCAAGGTGACACCAGATAGAGAATAAAAAGGTGAAAATAATATCAGGACAAGTTTATTGTAGTTTTAAAAGGAGCAATCTCCATATGGGTCGATTGCTCCTTTTGTATTCTACTACCAGGTTAAGTTCACCAGACACTGGGCATAAACGCCACGAGGATCGTCAAAGAGCAGGATCTCATTCAGGCGGTTCACTAATGTGTTTTTTAGCCGAACAACAACTGGATTAGAACTAACCGATGTTTTGCCCAAAAATGCAAAACCAGTGGTGAAGAATTGTAAAAAATGATCTTTGACTGAAACCGGGGGTCGAATATATTCCGTTGTGAAAGTTTTCAGATTGGCAAGTCCGGCAGCGGCCCCGATGGCATCCTCAAGAGAGCCCAATTTGTCGACAAGGCCAAGGGTTACGGCTGTCTGACCGTCATAAACCCGACCCTGAGCAAGTTCGGCAACCCTGGATTTGTCAAGATTTCTTCCGTTGGCAACGATCTGTAGAAACTGATCGTAATTGTAGACGATTGTCTGCTGAATAGCTCTTTTGAGTTGGTCCGGTAAAGGCTGGGTGATATCGAGGCCTGCTGCAAGTGGCGTGGTGCCAATACCATCTCGGTAAACACCCAGTGTGGCCAGGGTTTTCTCGAATGTGGGAATGGCACCGAAGATACCGATTGAGCCGGTTATTGTTGCAGGAGATGCCCATATTTCATTGGCGTCAGCTGCGATCCAATAAGCACCCGATGCCGCGACAGTTCCCATGGACACGACAATCGGTTTATCACTCTTTTTTAGTTCGAGCAGTTCCTGACGTATTACTTCAGATGCAAAGGCAGAGCCTCCTCCAGAATTAATACGCAATACCAATGCTTTCACTTCTTTACTTTCGCGAGCTTTCTTAATCAGCTTTGCAAGGGAATCTCCACCTATCATGCCTGGAGGCTGTTTGCCGGGAAGAATAGTCCCTTCCGCAATTATGAGGCCTACTTTAGCTTCTTCTGAAGTATCCTCGTTAAATGAAGGTGTTATTAACTCAAGATAGTCTGTGGATGAAAGTATATGTGGAGATTCTGAGGGTTCTGGTGTTATTGAGGCGAGATAGGAAGTGGCTTCATGCCTGGTTGCAATCTGGTCCACCAGGCCGGTCTCTAGTGCGAGCTGCGCCGTATTACCATGTGTAGAATTGAGAGCTTCGGCGATATTGTCGGTATAGTAACGGAGGGCATCCAGGGAAATATTGCGTTGTTTTGCTATTTCGTCTGTATATATCTGCCATAGCGCGGATAGCCATAGCTCATTCTGCTGCTGATCTGCAGGTGACATTGAATTGCGGGTAAAGGGTTCAAGGGCTGATTTGTACGTACCAACCTTGAAGATATTGTAATTAATTTCAAGCTTTTCAATAGCATCCTTAAAATAGAGTCGATAGACTCCAAGGCCGTGAATATCCACTCCACCCATCGGGTTTACACTAATCGTGTTCGCATAGGATGCCAGAAAGTACTGCGACTGGGTATAATAGTCTTCTGCTGCAACCACAGTCTTACCTGTTTCTTTGAAATGTTCAAGGGCCTGACCAATGTTTTGAAGTTGATTCATGCCGGCATGGCCCATATCTTTAAGATTGAGGAGTAATACGGCAATGCGGTCATCACTGGCCGCCTCGTTTATAATATCCAAAATGTCCTGTAGAGCAGTTTCCCGCTTAGGGACATCTGGTGTGAATGACTCTTCTAGTAGCGTCTCTAAAGAGTTGAGGAGTTTTTTCTCCTCGACGATATCACCCGAGATATCAAGCCTGAGCACTGTACCGGGAGGAACCTGTAATACTTCTCCAGGAATAAATGCCATAATTATTGCTATAAAGACTAGCAACAGAAGTAGATTCAGGAAAAAATTTCTGATAAGGGTGAAAAATCTACCTGTATATTTAAATATGTTAAAGACAGAGATGATGAGGTCTTTCATAGTATTTTTTAGTGCCTTACTTCAGATTTCCTGTCATTCAGTTCAATACCCCCCTCGAGGGGTGCTCTTTTTAGTACCCCCTTGAGGGGTACTCTTTTAAGTGCCCGCTTGACGGGTATAAAAGGGGGCACTGAAAATAATCCCGACTTACTTCCCGTTTATCGGGGTTAGTAAGGATAACCTTATTGATTGGCAAGTACAACCGACTACTGCCTGTCTTGACGCATAAACGGGAGTAGGAGCTGGTAGGGTGCGTTCTTATCCGCAATCAGCTTCGAGATAGAGAGACCAAGCAGGCGAACTTTTTGTGTGCCGGCGTTGGTGGCGGCAATCAATTCAGGTAGCAGGGAGAGAATCCCCGCACTGGAATAGATAGGTGTCCGGACGGTTCGTGATCGTGTTATTGTGGTGAAATCATGGTACCGGACCTTAAGAGTGAGAGTGTAGCCACCGGTTTGCTTCTTCTTGAGTGAATGGCCAATCTGTTCTGCAAGATGTGTTAAAATCGAGTCTATTTCATTACTATCATCTGTGTCATGTGAGAAGGTTGTTTCACTGCCTATCGATTTACGTGTTCGCGCTGGTTCGACAGGTCTGTCGTCGATTCCTCGAACAATGTTATAAAGGAAGGATCCTATTTTTCCAAAATGGAAAATGAGATTTTCCTCTTCCAGTTGACGGAGATCATGACCGGTCCTGATCCCTAAGCTCAACATCTTTTTTTCAGTGACTTTTCCCACACCAAAAAATTTTCGAATAGGAAGGGCAGAAAGAAAATCAATGGCTTTCCCCGGAGGGATTGTGGTCACTCCATCCGGTTTATTAAAATCCGAGGCCACCTTAGCTAAAAATTTGTTAAACGACACCCCTGCAGACGCAGTCAGCTGTAATTCTTGATAGATCTGGCTGCGAATCCTTTCTGCGAGTATGGTGGCTGATGGATGATTCTGCCTATTTGTTGTTACATCAAGAAAGGCTTCGTCGAGTGACAATGGTTCTACCAGCGGGGTGTAGCGAAGAAAAATAGCCATAACCTCACTTGAGATTTCACGGTATCTGTCCATTCTTGGCCTGGTAAAAATGGCTTGTGGACAAAGTCTTGCCGCTTTAGAGCTGGGCATAGCGGAGTGAACACCGAAACGCCTTGCTTCATAGGAGCAGGCGGCAACAACACCTCTGCTCTGCGGCTTACCACCAACGATCAGCGGCTTGCCCTTAAATGCCGGGGTATCTTTTTGCTCAATAGATGCAAAAAAAGCATCCATATCGATGTGAACAATTTTCCTTTTACTGTACATACGATGTGTTGGTAGATATTCATCCTGCGGAACATAGAAGACTTATGAAAATTATGCCCACTCTCTGTATATTGGACTTTTCCTGCAATTTTTGCGACAACATTCCTGCTACGCTTAGATTTCTATGATGCATCAATTGAGCTCTCAGGTAGTATTTAGTTTGGGATATTCGTGTCCTGAATATTTGAAAAGAGTGTCATACCAGAGAATTATTGGTAGAGTCACGATCGGACAAAACAAGGGCAGTAATCAATTATCTCCTTCGTCATCAGTCATACTTTATTGAATAAAGAAAGAAAGATTACTCTGAAAACACAAATATGAATAAAAAAGAGATTATCGGGTCGAGTCTTCTTTTTGAGGGCCTTCCTGAACAGCAAATTGCAGATATTGCCAACATCGCCGTTGATAAAACCTTTCAGCGGGGTGAAAATATCTTTTTTGAAGGGGACGAAGGTATCGGTTTTTATATGGTCGGCGAAGGCCGGGTAAAAATATTCAAGGTCTCTGTAGCAGGAAAAGAACATATACTGCATATCTTCGGTCAGGGGGAGCCATTTGGTGAGGTACCGGTCTTCCACGGGCGGCCTTTTCCCGCTAATGCTGAAGCTTTAGTTAAAAGCAAAACTGTTTTTTTCCCACGGGATAAATTTGTCTTGCTAGTTGAGGCTAATCCATCAATAGCTTTGAACATGCTTGCTGTTTTGTCGCAAAGATTACGCAGATTTGCCAGTCAGATTGAAAATCTCTCGCTGAAAGAGGTCCCGGCACGACTTGCCGGATATTTGGTTTATCTCAGTCACGAACAGGGGGACAATGACGAGGTTGAGCTCGATATTTCAAAAGGTCAGCTTGCCAGTCTGCTTGGAACAATTCCGGAAACCTTGTCCAGAATTTTTGCAAAAATGAGTGAAGAAGGTCTTATTCAGGTAAATGGTAGAAAAATCAATTTGCTCGACAGACAGGGGTTGTTGGAAAAGTAGATTGATGAATTTACTCTCGGCAACAATTCAAAACCAAATGAACAACCTGTGCTGATGATCCATGCCGGAGGATTCTCTAAGGCCTGGCCATAAATGACTTCTTCCGCTCTCTCTTCGCCGCTCTCAAGGTTGAAATCTTTGAAGGTAGGCATAGACTCTGCAACATTACATTTATGGACTGACAACATTATTTATCGTTTTATCGGACCAGCAAGAATCCGTTTACCGTTGGGATGAAGTTTAAATTGCCGGTTTGACACGGTCTTCTCAAGCTTTAGAGAGCGGTTGCCAATCCTTATAATGGTGCCAGCGAAGATAGAGCTGATCACAGTGATTTTAATATCCTCTATAGGGATGCCACCTTCATTAATGTAGTCTTCATTCTCGGTGTTGTCCTGGGGAGCATCATCTGGGCCTGCAACCTTTGAATATTTTCCGGTTCCTGGGATCAGATTGACCCTCATGAGCAGAAGTTTGGTATCGGCAAGCTGCTGTTCCATCTGCCGGATTTTTTTAGATTTGGAACTTCCCCGGTACCTTTGCAGCCATTGAATTATTGCATCTTGCTGTTCGAGCACACTGGTTTTAAGTTGTTGTAAATGTTCTAGACGATCTGCAACTATCCCAGCGGCGATGAGTGAAGGGGTGCTGTTTTCCGAGCCGACACTACCAAGGGTGATGTCACCTTCGGAGATGAGTTGGCCTCCCATGATTATGCTCGAATCGTGACAGCGGATATCAGAACCGGCGAAAATATTACTGTAGTAAGATTGTTTTCGAATGACGGCGATACCTCCGCATTTCAAAGACCCCTGCTCGATAAAGTTTATATCAGCGTCTCCTTTCACCAGTAGAGAACTGTTCTTTCCAGTAATGCCACCCCGTACAACCAAATTGCCGTCGCAGGTGGCTGAGGCGGACATAATACTTCCGGAAATCTTGAGATCACCACCAACCGTGACACAAAAGCCGGGCTGTACAGAGCCAAGGATGGTTATGGCATTCATACTCTCAACGTTGCCGGTCTCAAAGTCTACATCGCTTGATATTGTTTTATGGGAGAGAACTTTTATGATTTTGTTATTGACAATGGAAAGCACCCCGTCTTTAGTCGCGGTCACCTGCATAGTTTCTGGTGAGAACTTCGCATCGCTCTGAACTTCTACCTTGAGGTCTTTTCCTTCAGGAGCAGCAGTAGTTTCTTCGTAAACATTGATTCCGGGTTCACCTTGTATGGCGGGAATTTTTGTGGCAATGCACTGACCAGCACTTACTGCAACCATTATTCGTCTGTTCCGGAAATCGATGCTGCCATTTTCGAGAATAGTACCGGCAATAGGCCCAATTTCCATATCATACCTGAGGTATGCATTCCTGCTTTCACCAACGGCTTGTCCGCTGGCGATGACAAACTTTCTGAACTCTTTTTCCTCCTGGGCAAGGAAGCTTTTTACGTTTTCCAGGTTCTCATTGTCTGTACCGAAAACGATAGCCTCCTCGGCCAGCAGTTTTCCGATGTCTTTATTTTGTAGTGAATGGCCGTTTTCGAGAGGAGGGTGTATGGCGAGGCTGACCCTCATTTTGTCCGGGGAGACCACGAAGAGTGGTTCAACTGAGAGGACGGTTACCAGATCAGGACAATTCGGTTTTCGAATTTTCTTTACAGTAGGATATCCAGACACTGTGGCAAGGATTGACTCTTCATCTTCTGAATAATGGGCGTTGTCACCCGGTTCGATAGCTGTTTTTTCAAAACCTTTGGCGGCAAATCTATGGAAATTGGGAAAATTGGCAAGAAGTTGTCCTGCCCGCACAAGCTCAGAAACAGGGATTTTATCCGTAGTGTAATCTTCCCCGATTTTGAGAAGTTGTGACATATAATGATAGGTGGGCTCTAATATTTTTTTTTTGTTTTGCTCTGTCGGTTTTGGATCCATGCCAGTTTCCTGTATTTAATACGAAGTACAAAGATTTATTAAAAATGTTTTTTCAACGATATCACAATGTCACAATTGAATAAAATTATTTTTAATTTAAAGCTGTTGTGAGAAATAAATGATTATATAAAGGGAGTCTTGAATGAAAAATTAAAGAGAGAAGCGAAGTTGGGCAGGTAAACGAAGTAACAATTGAAAATTATATATTTTTGTGTGGTGAAAACGTAATATAAAATGATGAAAAACCAGACGAAAGCCTACCTCTACGCCCTGATAACTGTCGGCCTTTGGTCAACAATTGCAAGCGCCAGCAAGCTCACCCTTAGTCGTCTTTCCCCTGCCGAAGTGCTTTTTTACGCATCTGCTGTCTCCACCGTGGTTCTCTTTTTTATTGTTATTGTTCAAAAAAAGCTAAAAAAAATCACTACGCTGTCAAAAGGGGAATGGTTGACATCTACTGGTCTTGGGTTACTGAACCCCTTTGCCTATTATCTTGTCTTGTTTAAAGCCTATGATATGCTGCCGGCTCAGCAGGCCCAAATAATCAATTACACCTGGGCGATCACTCTCTCGCTGCTCTCAATTCCTCTGCTTGGTCAGAGGGTAGTGGGGAGGCAGTGGCTGGCTATTGGCGTAAGCTACATAGGGGTTCTGGTGATAGCCACTAAAGGAGAGCTGCTGACCTTACATTTTGAAAACCCTTTTGGGGTTGGCTTGGCACTTTTTTCAACTGTGTTGTGGTCGCTTTACTGGATATTAAATACCAGGGATAAGCGTGATCCGATAATTGGTCTCTTCCTGAATTTTGTCTGTGCGCTCCCCTTTATTGCACTATATATCCACTTTACGGAAGGTTTTCGGCCTGTCGCTATTGAGGGGTTTTTAGGGGCGACATATATAGGTTTCTTCGAGATGGGGATAGCCTTTGTTCTCTGGCTTAAAGCGATGAAGTATACTGATAATACTGCTAAGATCGCTAATTTAATCTTTATAGCGCCTTTCGCTTCCCTGGTTTTTATCCACTTTTTAGTGGGAGAGGAGATCTATCGATCGACGCTGGTCGGTCTTGTACTGGTTATGGGTGGACTGGTGATTCAATCATCGTGCAAGATATCCTAGAGCTGCTTGTAAAACGTATTGAAACTGCAGAAAGTTCAGACGGTTGGGTCATTGGATTGAACCTCAGACGCCTCACCATATTTTTTTTGAAAAAGAGCAATCTCCTTTTCCCTGAGACAGATGGTGCTCTCTTTTTCGGGGTATTTTCCTGATTTTCCATGGTAAAATTCTTGGATCACCTTAAAGTCACCAACAATATCCTTCGATGGCATCAGGGTGGGGCCAAGCCCAACTGTTTTAGTCGGATAATCGATAAACCCAAGACATACCTTGATGTTTGCCTTCACCGCAATTTGATAAAATCCAGCCTTCCAATGATTTTTTTTTGAGCGGGTACCTTCGGGTGCAATAGCAAGTGTCAGCCGATCTCTTGCAGAAAAGGCACTCACCATTTCGTTAATAAAGCCACTTCTTGCCTTTCTGTTGACAGGAATACCACCAATCTTCCGGAAAAAAATACCGAAAGGTCCTTTGAATATTGTGTGCTTACCAATCCAGGAAAACCTTAAGCCCAATGAGGATAAGGCCAGGAGGGTCAACGGAAAATCCCAGTTGCTTGTATGGGGCGCTCCAATGATAATGATTTTGTTTTCCTTAGGTATCTTCTTGTCGACATGCCAGCCGAACAGAGAAAGAAGGGTCGTTGACAAGATTTGGAGCATAGAGTGATGCCTGCTGTAGAAGGGTTAGTAATTTAACGGAGGAAACTGTGCGAGCACTGCTTCAACCATTTCGTTGACACTACGGGTGATCTGATCAGGTCTTGAGTGCATAAAGACCTCTCGGGTACCTGTCCCTTTCCAGAGCAGCTGCCCCGTCCTGGCCGAATGGATACTGATTACCAGCTTGCCTTGATCATATTGACGGATTGAGCTGGCTGTATCAATTCCTACTCCTCGATAGTAGCCGTATCGGCTAAATCCGTAACCGAAATGTGAATTGAAGGGATTCACTTGGAGTTTGCTGGTAATCTCATAAATGTATGAGACTAGAAGAACTGGACGCGTATCCTGCCTGAATCCCTGACTGGTAAGAACTTTTTCAACAGCTCCTTTGAAACGTTTCGCTAGAAGCTCATCGCCTTCTGGAGGATTGTCATTTTCGTGTTGTAGTTTTTCGTTCCAGCCGAAAGTATTGCCTGCTTCAAACGCAAAACTTGTGTCATAATCCTGGCTGACCTGCACGCTAGTGCAGGATGAAACCAGAGCCACTAACCACAATAAGATGAGCAACACCTTTAGAAGTACAAAGTGATTAGGGAATATGAAGAGTTTCTTTTTCACGGAACCCCAAAACATTATAACGATTGAGTCTTAGTGCCTCACCCCTCAAGGGGGCACTGAACTGAGTACTCCTGAAAGCCTGTCATTCAGTTCATGCCCCCTCGGAGTCTGTCGCTTACCTGAGGGGCACTAAGAAGAGCACCCCTCGAGGGGGTATTGAAAAGAACACCCCTCAAGGGGGTATTGAAAAGAACACCCCTCAAGGGGGTACTAAAAAGAGTCCTGGCTTATTTTCCCGTTTACAGGGGTTAGTAGGATTTAGAATGGACAGTTGATGGAATTTGGACGAAGATGCCGGAATAACATATGAATTTTGAACGGGAGAATAGGCTATGAAAATGCTGGTTGTGTTGGGAAGTCCCCGAAAAGGGGGAAACGGTGAGGCGCTGGCCCGTAAAGTTACTATAGCTGTAGAAGAGCGTGGAAACACGGTTGAATACATCCGACTCAACGACTTGAACTTACGCCCGTGTCAGGGATGCGGGGGCTGCGATAAAACCGGAATCTGTGTAGTTAAGGATGATATGACGCCAATCTTCCAGGCAGTGGATGAGGCCGACCGAATATTGCTGGTCAGCCCTGTCTATTTTTACGGACTCTCTGCTCAATGTAAAATCTTTGGTGATAGATTTCAGGCCCGCTGGGCAAGAAGATACCTGCTGAAAGAAAGATTTCGTGAAACCGACGGTCGTAAGGGATATCTCCTGTCTACTGCCGCCACTAAGGGACCGAAAATATTTGATTGCAGCATTTTAACCGCCAGATATATCTATGATGCAATGGATGTGGAGTATGGTGGGGAGTTACTGGTAAAAGGGGTCGATAAGCGGAAGGCAGTCCTGGAGGTTCCGGATGAAATGGCCAGGGCGGAGCAATTTGGCAGGGATATTGTCGAAGGTCGCATTTAATAGCTGTTTTTCCTGTTCGCTACTGAGGTTCCTTTATCCTCAGTGTATTGATATTGTCGTTTATTATTTCAAACAAAATTTAAAAAATCCTGGTTATGAATACATCAAAAATCTTATCTCTGGCTCTTCCGTTGTTGCTTATAAGTGCAGCCTCATCATTTGCGGAGATGTCAACTCAGGTAGGAGTTGGATATGGGACGCAGTTTAAAGATAACAAGGATCTTGAGCAATACGAAGTCTTTTGGCGGCAGCCACTTCCCTATAAGACAAGCCTTGGTGATACCTGGAATGTTACAACTGACTTAGAATTGAGTGCAGCCCTGCTCAGGGAATCGGGATCCGGCCATACCGGGACAGGCAGGTTCTCTCTTATGCCCCAGATGATTCTCAGTCCTCATGAGATGGTCAATTTCATAATCGGTTTTGGTGCAGGTTTCATGGCAGGCGAAACCGAATTTGATGACCATGATCTTGGCGGAGCTTTTTTACTCTCCTCCAAGCTTGGAGTGCAGTTTGTGTTCGGTGAACACTGGGGGCTGGAATATGTCTACTATCACCAGTCCAATGCAGGTATCTACGATCATAATGCCAGTCTCAATATGCATCAACTGGCTTTTGCTTATAATTTTTAGTACCTTCTTGAGAGGTCTAAGTCCCTGCACGAGATGATTTTCTGGTAAAAAAACAGAAGATCATCTCAAGTTATTAAGAAACTCATCAACTGATTCTGCAGTGAAGAATGTTGGCCAATTC
>WTAT01000441.1 GCA_013139415.1 Desulforhopalus sp. | reverse complement strand
GAGATTGCTAAAAATTGCTTTTTCTTCCAATCTCTGCGTTTTTCTACCGCTCAGTGGGGAACCGAAGAAACAGTATAGAGCGTAACTGCCAGAAGGAGTACCATTATTTCTCCGAAAATTTTTCGGGGCGGAAAATAAGGGAGATAAAGAAAAAAGCGAGTAACAGCTCTATGCCGTTACTCGCAGGAATGTGGAGGGACAGTTATTTATTGATCCCTTTGTTAGTTGATGGTGATCTTTTTGGCCACCTGCTCTTCTGGTTTTGGGATCTCCAGCTTGAGGATGCCGTTATCGTAGGTTGCCTTAACGCTATCGCCGTTTACCTCGAATGGCAGATTGAAAGTGCGCTCAAATTTACCGTATCTCCTCTCTCTTCGGTAACAGTTTTCTTCATTGATCTCTTCGTCATTTTTTCGCTCACCTCCGAGGGTGACAAGCTTACCTTTAATGTCGACAGAAATATCTTCTTTAGCGACCCCAGGAAGTTCCGCATTGATGACTATGGTCTTATCCCTTTCGTAAATATCGACTTTTAGGGCCAAACCTTCCTGCATGCCGGCCGGTTTCCCCGTCATGTTCAATGGACTGAAAAAGTCGCTGAACAGATCGTCAAATATTCTGGAACCCATATTGGTGCCGGAACGAAGTCTGTTATTTGGATTGTAGCGTACGAGGTTCATGTTGTTCTCCTTTGTTTTTATGGTTAGTGATCAGGTTCTGCTTTCTTTCATTTTTTAGTTTACCTCTTTACCGGAAATGGTAATAATGGAAGAGTGGAAGTCAATAAAAAAATATTACTTTTTATGTAGTTTGCATAAAAGTAATATTGAGAGCATGGAAAAAACATGGAGTTGGCCACTATGGTAGAAAAAAGAAAACCTTTTATTCGTCTGGAAATAACAGAGGAGACCACGGCGGATCTACGTGGTAGACAATCGGTCAGGACCACCTTTAAACTGTCGGAAAGATCCATTGACGCTCTCAGCATTCTTGCCAGTCAGCTGGGTATAAAACAGAAGTCGCTTTTTGATCATTTGATACAGGATACCCAAGCCTTAAAGGTGATAGCCAAAGAGTTTGATGATTTCAGCAGCAGGATGCACAGGATTGCAAAAACCTATGTTGTCTCCAGGAAATCACTGGAAAGCCTGGAAAGGGTATCGATGCAGTACGATACTCCAAGAGACGCCCTGGTTGAATATTCCATTGAAAGAATCCTGCCGTTGCTCGCTCGGGAGAAGGAAAAACATAAGAAGCGGAAGCTGCTCCTCGAAGAGTTGCATGGATATCTGCAGAATGGAACCAAACTGCTGCAGCAGGCCGAGAAGGATTTAGGGCAGGACGATCCTGTCTTTCTGGAGATGCTCAACATGATGCGTGTGGTAAAAAACTGTTGCCAGGGAGTTGAGCAGTGCGTGACTAAAGGCAATAAAATTGAGAATTTTTGACGAGTTATTTGTCTGATAACTGGCAAGCATATTAACCAGCGGGAGAAAAAACATGGTCAACCCTTTTACTGCGCAGGCAAAAATCAGCCGGATTCAACAGGATGTTCTGCAGCCTCTATACACCATGTACTCTGGTCAGGAAAACATTGAACATGCATGGTTGCTCGTAGAAACAGGCAGGGCAATTGCCAGTCATCAGAGCTATATTGAGGAAGTGTGTGGCAGCCGTCTGGTCGCGGTCATTTTCAAGATAGTCAAGCTCCTCGGTGGCGCTGACCAGCTGACCGCAGAGGATTTTGACAGATTTACCGCTTATGTGACTGATGGAGGCATCAAGGCTATGATCAAGATGCTGTTGGCAGCTGAGAAAGAGAAAACATTTGTGGATGAATTGCAGCACTTGCCTGTTAACGTCCGGCAAAACGCTCCACATATGTTAGATAAGTCCAAATCTCTGCACAAAGATTTCATCACCGGTTTCTTTAAAGAGAATTACGGTTCTTTGAACAACACCCCGCAGAAACTCCGGGATAATTTATCAAAATCAAATGATTTCATAGAAAGACTGTCTCTACTAGCTGTGGAAAACCTTAAAAAAGCAAGTGCAACAGGTTAGCGTAGAATCTGAAATGTCTTGTCTCAGTATGTAATCAAGCAAACATCATAGCTGGAAGTGAAATAAATTATTGATTAAGGTTCAGTAGTAGGCTAGGATATTTTGCAAATATTACCAAAATGTAATTGACATTACTGCTATTCCTGGGGGCTATGATGTATCGAATCCTGCTGATTGTATCTTTTCTCTCTCTCCTTTTCCTTGCAGGTTGCGGGCAGGACGCCCTGCCACCTGTCAGTTTTGTGAAACCAGTTCAAAAAATCGATTATCTCGCTGAAGTTCGCCCCGTACTGGTCAAGAGATGTGTGGTCTGTCACAGTTGTTACAATTCACCCTGCCAGCTTAAACTCAGCTCTTTTGAGGGGCTTGATCGGGGAGCCAGCAAAAAGGCCGTATATAATTCAGGGCGGCTGAAGACCATGGATCCGACAAGGCTTTTTGTGGATGCCCAGACAACCGAGGAGTGGCGGGGAAAGGATTTCTATAGTGTCACCAAAAATACTGCAGGAGAGAATGAAAACAATTCCATATTGATGCAGTTCATTGCCCATAAAAAGAATAATCCGATACAGGACAAGGATGAATTTCATCCGGAAGCCACCGACCTCACCTGTGCCAAGTCCGATGAAGAACTTGGTGCCTATCTCAATAAACACCCAAACAGAGGTATGCCTTTTGGTTTTCCTCCTCTGACTGAAAACGAGTTCAATATCATCGCCGGCTGGCTTTCACAGGGGGCAAAAGGACCAGACGATGACCAGCAGAAGAAACTTGAAGCGATACCCGAACCGGATCAAAAGAAGATTGTTCAGTGGGAAGCCTTTTTTAATAAGCAGGATGCCAAGTTTGCCATGACAGCCAGGTATCTCTACGAACACCTGTTTTTGGCTCACATAAAGTTTGATACCCCGAGTAATGTATTCTATGAACTGGTTCGTTCCCGGACTCCACCGGGAGAAATCGTGGATATTATAGCCACAGACCTGCCCTACGATGATCCGGAAGTAGACAAATTTTATTACCGATTGCGCAAAATTCACTCCACCATCGTCCATAAGACCCATATGGTATTTGAATTTTCCGACAAGCAATACCTGAGATTCCGTGAGTTGTTTATCGATCCGGAGTGGCTGCTTGCGCCAAATCGTGTTGGGTATGATAGTCGGCTGAGCGCTAATCCCTTCAGGGCTTTCGAGCAGATTCCACCCCGATCCAGGTATCAGTTTCTTCTCGATAATATACACTATATTATCATGACCTTTATTCGGGGGCCGGTCTGTAAAGGACAGGTGGCTTTAGATGTCGTTCGGGACCAGTTCTGGCTGCTTTTTCTTGACCCGGAGCATGACCTTAGTGTTCAAGACCCTGCTTTTCTGCAAACCTATGGGAGCCTGCTGGAGATGCCCCTTGAAGAGGAGAGTGATTTTGAGCTTGCGGAAACCATTTTTACTAAGAAGTACCGAAAAAAATCCTCTGAGTTCGTTAAAAAACGGCGGGATTATTACTCAGCGCACTATCAAGATCGTGGGCCTGGTTATGAGGCAATCTGGCGTGGTTCAAAGGACACCGATGCGCCTTTGCTGACGGTCTTTCGCCATTTTGACAGTGCCTCGGTGCATAAAGGTTCCCTGGGGAACCTGCCGCGGACCATCTGGCTGATGGATTACCCTCTTGTTGAGCGGATCTACTATTCGCTTGTTGCCGGCTTTAATGTGTATGGGACGGCGATGCATCAATTGACGACACGGGTCTATATGGATGAGCTGCGGGAGGAGGGAGAGACCTACTTCCTTGATTTTATGCCAAAAGAAAAGCGTAATCCAATGATGAAGGAATGGTACGGAGGTATGAATATAGAAAATAATAAGATCGATTATTCACCTTCGGATCTTGAGGCTGGTGTTGCTTTTCAGACGAGTGAGCCGAAACGGGAGTTTATAGAACATCTTGTCGGAAATCATTTTTTACCAGAGACAGGTGTTGCCTTTGACAGAAACTATTTGGGGGAGGGGCAAGCCTATCCGCCCCTTCCGGAAAAATATACGACTCTTGATGATTATATCCAGGGGTTTAGGGCAGTATCCAAACCTGGAGTGTCTTTTTTTACTACGGTAAAGAATCATAACGCCAATCTGGGCTTTGTATGTATCAAGGTTAACGACAAGATTGAGGATGATGTCTATATCTCCATGGTCATCAACAGATGGCATGACGATGTAACAACACTCTTTGGCGAAAAGGATAAGCTCCGGCCGGAAAAGGATAGTGGGGTGTTCATAAAAGGATTTGTCGGTTCTTATCCTAATTATTTTTTTGAGGTGGAACTGGCCGACCTGCCAGATTTTTTACAAGTGCTTGAGAGTTTTGATGGTGGCACCTATTCCATCAACCAGCTGAATAAATACGGGATCAACAGGGCTGATGGCCGGTTTTGGCAAGTGTATGATTTGCTGCAGGATCGTTTTAATTCGACCAGGCCGGTACAGGCCGGACTTTTTGATTTAAATCGCTACTACTATCTGGCATTGAAGCAGGGTGAGACAACGTTGACCGACTCACAAAAACCAGATAGAGGACTGAGAGTACTGCAGTAACAAAAGATAAGCTTTATCCAACTTGTTTTTTCCTTTGTCCACTTAGCGAGAAGATGAGAAGGTGACCAACCCCTGAATACGATCGAGTTCAGCAAGGATACCGGCGTACGTGATAAGGGTCAGGTTCTGCTGGCTGAGAGCCTGGGAGTAGGACTGTTGGGCGATTAAAACATCAAGGGTGGTGGATCGTCCTGAATCAAACTTTGCCTGCTCCGCTTCGAGCGCCTTGAGCGAGGCAAGGCTGGTCTTCCGCGTGGCGTCAATCGCCTTAATGGCCAGCCGAACATCCCTGACAGTGGTTCGCACAGTTCGACGAATCTGTTGACGAAGAAGTTCTGCGCTGGTTTTGGCCCGATTATAACTGGCCTTTGCCTGCCGGTAATTACCTTTCGCGGTCCTGTTCTGAAGCGGTATGGAAAAAGTGACCCCGACCTCCCAGAGGTTGTCCGGATTGCTGATGCTGTTGTCGAGCGAATCGCCATATTTCTCATCCGTACCGGTAAGGCCGACACCACCGACAAGGGCAAGGTCCGGGCGAATGTCGTCTTTGGCCTTCAGTTCTTCATATTTAGCCGCCTCTATAAGGAGATCGGCTGCTTTAATATCCGGTCTGCTTTTGAGGGCATTGTTCTGGACGGTCATAAGGTCGACGGTGACCGGCTCGGATGCAGGTTGGTCGGTCGGTTCAATGGTCGTTGGCCACTTGTCGCTGTTGAGGAGAAGTTTCAACTCATCTTCAGCCGTACCGATGGCACGCTCGGAACCGATGAGCTCCTCCTCGCGTCTGGCCACCTCCGATTGTGGTTGATAGATGTCTACTTCGGCCAACCTCCCGGCAGAAATTTTTGCCTCGGTTTCTTCCAGCAGTTTCTGGGCGAGAGTCACGGAGAGTCTCTTGACTTCGATATCTTGTATGGCGAACACCAGATTCCAATAGGCGATCTTTACATCGGCAGCGAGATTGGCCGCCTCATTATCAACCTGAAAGCTTGCTGCCTCCAACTGTTTCTCGGAGGATCGGAGCAATGCTGTCTGGACCTCTTCCCCAAAACCTTTCATCAGTGGCTGTCGCAGGCCAAGGGTCAGACCGCTATCGTACGATGGATCCAAAAGCAGGCCCTTTGTATCACTGTTAAAACTGCTGTTATTCCAGCCAAGACT